>JAKAFF010000119.1 GCA_021818045.1 bacterium | reverse complement strand
GAGTGTAATTGTATCCCCAATTTTCACATCAGCCGTATTTTTGATGTTCGCGACCAAAAAGCCCACCTCTCCCGGGCGCAATATATCTGTCAGCTGCTCATCGGGTGAGAAAATGCCCACGTCGTTCACTTCGAAGACTTTTTGCGTCGACATGAAGCGAATCTGCGCTTTTTTGCTGATCTCTCCGCTAAAGACGCGGATGTAGACCAACACTCCGCGGTAAGGGTCGTAGTGAGAATCGAAAATCAGCGCGCGTAGGTGATTGTCGGCCGGCTCTTTAGGGCAAGGGATGTCGGTTAAAATTCTTTCGAGGACGGTTTCTATGCCAAGGCCCGTTTTTGCCGAAATGAGCACTGCGTTGGAGGCATCAAGGCCGATGACGTCCTCGATCTGCTTTTTGACTCCATCGGGATCTGCCGCCGGCAGATCGATCTTATTGATCACAGGGAGCAGTTCTAGATTGCGCTCGATCGCGAGGTGCACGTTGGCAAGCGTTTGTGCTTGCACGCCTTGGACGGCATCCACTACGAGTAGAGCCCCTTCACAAGCAGAGAGAGAACGAGAGACTTCGTAGGCAAAGTCGACGTGGCCTGGGGTGTCGATTAGGTTGATTTGATAGGTATGGCCATCCGCAGCCTCATACTCCATGGTCACAGGGCGCGCCTTGATCGTAATGCCCCTTTCCCTTTCCAGTTCCATGTTGTCGAGAAACTGCTCTTGCATATTTCTTTTTTCTACAGTGTGCGTAAGCTCGAGGAGGCGGTCGGCGAGAGTAGATTTACCGTGGTCGATATGGGCAATGATTGAAAAATTGCGAATATACTTGCGATCGTACTTAAACATATCGGGCCAGTATAGTCGACGAAAGAGATCTTTTCAACTCAGCGTATCGAATCGATCTGTGGTTCTGATGAGATTTTTCTTGAGATCAATTCATGATTTTTTTACAAAATCTTTACTCAATATTTTTTATGAACGTATCAGTAAGTTCAATCAGTTTTTCTTCTCCCCATAAAAAGTCGGAGGGAGGGGTGTCTTCCGAGTGCGAGGTGGATAGCAAAGTGAAGGGGCTGGCGCTTGCAAAAATTAGCACGACAAGACAGGGGGGGTTATTGCCTTTGGCCGCAGCGCCTCAGGTGGTCATCGATTTGCTGCCCGTATTTGGACTTGCGAAAAAGGGAGGGGCATCCCGTTCAAAAAGACGGCCGAGATACCGGAAGGTTCCGTTGGCAAAGTCGATGCCGATTGGATTGAGATTGGCGGATCCGGAGGGGTGGGTCAATGCTTTGATGCAATTTATTTTGTTTGTGCCAGATTTTGCGGAGCTATTCTTTTTTGCACCGCATAGTTGGCCGTTTCAAGAGTTCATCGATCAATACCATCTCGATCAACAAGAGGGGCGTTTTGTCTCTGCGGCTGATGGGAATGCTCTGTTACATTTTTTCAAGGGGCGTCTTCTTGAGGTGTCTTTGCATGAGGTTTTTCAGTTTCTAGCTTGCACTCTTTGCCCGCGGTGGCAGCTACAAGAGAGTTTAGAGACGGGGATGGCTCTTGGTTTATTGCCCGATTTGTTTGTGATGCAAGGATCGAAAAGACAGGCGTTCATTTCTACGGGGCAATGTTATGATTTGGATGCGTTTATAGAATTGCGGCCCGATGGGAATTTTGTCGGGTTTGTTGCTTATGTAAAGGTGGGTGGCGTTTGGTATCAGTGCGATGGGGATCGCATTACGCAGATGCGCTCTAATTGTCTTGCGATTCCGCTGATTCGAGCGGTGTTGTTGCACTATCGCTTGATCGATTTATACCAAAAATGAAAAAGCCCGGGAGGAGGTCCTCTCGGGCTTTTAGACACTGATGAAAACAGCGGGTCTGCTAGTTGCTGATTTGAGCTGTTGCCTTAGCGGCGACAGGTTCAGCTGGTGCAGGTGCTTTTTCTTCCATCGCTCTTTCGGCCTCTTTTTGGGCAGAAAGGTCGTTGTAGCGACGGCTGAGCGCGCGGGCTGCTAGGATCCAAGCAACGCTCATTCCAGCAAGAAGCGCTACGTTCCATGGATCCACCTCAATGATGCTTGCCGCGTTGAACACGAGGAGCAAGATCTGTTGAGAGAGAGCGCCACCCGATTTGCCCAAACGGGCGCCAACTACGTCGATGGCCGCTTTCCCTTTAAGCTTGACCTCTGGGTCGAGCGGGATGTAAGCCATCTCTTTGGTCGGGTCGAACATCGAGTATTTTGAGGCTTTCGACATCACGTTCTGGATCAATCCAAACACGACCGCAAACATGAGCGGAGATGTTCCAAAGACCCCTACGACGGGCGCCAATTGCTCGGGGAAGAGAACGAATGCAAAGAAAGCAAGTCCTGACAGCGCTAGCACTACGGGAGTGAAGAGGGCTGCAGGTCCCCATCCAAATCGACGGATCACGTTGCCGCCGACAAAAAGCATCATGAAGATGGTGGTGATGCCGGTTGCATAGGATAGGTTCCCCATGAAGTTTTGGTAGTCGTTGGGATTTGGATATTGGAGTTTAAGCTGGTTTTTCCAGGTCACTTCAACGAGGTTAATGGACATGCCATAAGCCATGACGAGTACTGTGATGCATCCGAGGTAAGGAGATCTTAGCAAGTAGAGCATGCTCTCCTTAATGGACATCTTGGGTTTGTCTTTTTTGGCTTTTTTCACTTCGCTTGGATCGTAGAAGCGAGGATCTGTCAACACTTCTTTGTTGATCCACCAGTAAATGCCGATTGCACAAGCGCAGGCAATGACGACTGCAGTCATCGTGTAATTGAGGGTGACGCCCCAAGCATCGACCTCTTTAGGGAGGACCGCTTTTAGGCTAGCAAATTTTTTGAGCAGCCACGCAGATGGAATCATCGCAAGGTTCGCGCCGAGACCAAAAAGGGCATAAAATCTTTTAGATTCTGCAATTTTGGTGATCTGGTTCGCAAATCCCCAAAAGAGGAGTGATACTGCAGCAGAGCCCCAGAGTTCTGACATGATATAAAACAAAGAAGAGGGCCAGTAGCGGATCATGCCAACCAGTCCTTTTAACCCTTGGGGTAGATGCTCAGCCATCCAGTTCGTCAACGCCACAGGCGATAGAACATCTCGATTTGGGTAAAGAAAGAAGGCAAACATTCCAAAGAACAGGCCAAAGCTTGCCATGATTCCCATAAACAAATTTTCACGCTTAATTTTATTGCTTAACGCGTTGAAAATCAGCATGAAGATGATTGCTCCAGGGACTACACCCCAGAATTTCAAGAAGGGGATCGTCTCGGCTCCTGTCGAGGTGACGATCAAGCTGTCTTTGGTATCTCTCAAAATGGTGTAGTTGAAGTTAATAAAGAAGAAGAGGAAGAACATCGGGAGAAATTTTTTAAGCTCGAAGCCATGGATAGGCCATAGCATCGATCGCCATTTCCCGAACTGTTTAGCTGCGGTTTGAGACATCGATCAATCCTTGGAATAAGTTTCTAATGTTTAACCAACCCAATATGATAAATGATTTCGGGTAAAAATCAAGCAAAATCGAGACCCCTGAGATTATAGAGATCTCAGGGGCGATTGTCAGTGAAGAAAAAATATTAGTGGATAGATGCGAATGCTGGATCATTTGCAAGAGCTTGAGTGGCTTGTGCCGCCTCTACATAGTTATTCCAAAGCTCGGGCTCTACACGGTTGTGGCGAACGGCTTGGATGAGCTCTTTTTTGCAAGATGCTAAAGATCTTTTTGGGCTCAAAATGGTAATGATTTCTTTATCGCCTGCGAGGCGCGCAATATTGAGCATGCGCTCGAGCTGTATGCGGGTAAAATTCATGTGGTCGCGGCGTTTGCGGGATCCTCGAGCAGCTCTTTGCTTAGGGGCGATGACTGAGGGGCGATCTGCATTGATAACGAATCGCTCGATAATGCCAGACAATTCTTGAGGTTGTTTATACTTCATTTTGCGCAAAGTAAAATGGTGCATATATCCGCCAGATTTCATGGGGAGGTATTTGCAAAGTTCATTTTCTTTTTTAGCGCCCACTTTTTTAATGGCTTTGGAGATCACTTCTTCAATTTCCTTCAGCCCTTTCGCGCTTTTCGTGCTAAATTCTTCTTTTTGTCCGATCATGTTACCGTCCCGAATATAGGTTCAAGATGTTATTTGTTCCGACGTGTTTTGTGCCGGATTTATTCTAAATTATTAGGGGATTATATGAACGGGCTTGTTTTTTTGCAAGAAATTGAGATTTCTCTTTTTTTCTTTTTTGAGACATTTTAATCTATTCTTCTATGGAATGAACTATGATGAAGCGTTTCAAAAATGTTTATTTAGTCTGTTTTTTTGCCCTTTTGTTGGTGGGGTGCTCATTTGGACGAAAGGCGTCTGGGTGGATGGCGCAAAATGGCAAAATCAAGGTGCTGTCCACAACGGCGCAAGTGGGGGACTTGGTGCAAGGGGTAGGTGGGGAGCGCATAGATGGGTGGGTTTTAATCCAAGGAGAGCTCGATCCACACAGTTATGAGATGGTCAAAGGGGATGGAGAGAGATTCGCCAGGGCGGATGTGATTTTTTACAATGGCCTTGGACTAGAGCATGGGGCGAGTGTGTCTGCCGCTTTGCGAGAAGAGCCGCGGGCCATGGCGGTGGGCGATCAGATCTTGAAGGGGGCGCCAGAGCTGACCTTGTATAAGGGGGCGGTGATCGATCCGCATGTTTGGATGGATATTTCTCTTTGGAGCCGAGGGATTGATCCCATCGTCTTGAAGTTATCCAAGATCGATCCCGAGGGCAGCGCTTACTATCAGGCGCGTGGAGAGGCCTTGAAAAAGCAGATGGAGTTAGTGCATCGAGAAATTTTAGCTCAGCTACAAGCAATCCCTGCAAGCAAGCGGTATTTAGTGACAAGTCACGATGCGTTTCATTACTTTACGCGTAGCTATTTGGCAGAGGGTGCAGAAGAAA
>JAKAFF010000118.1 GCA_021818045.1 bacterium | reverse complement strand
TACGCGACCCAATATTAAAAATATAGGGTCGCTTACGATAGGTAAATTGCGCCGCTTTGGCGCCGCCGAAAATCCAACTTTTGAACTCATTTGTGTATATCTTCAAATTGAGATTTCGTCGATTTGAAGACACTCTCTTATATCAACGAGCTTGTCTCTTTCGTTCGTTTTCGGTGAGATATGTCTTGCGCAGACGAATGTAGTTGGGCGTTACCTCCACAAGCTCATCGTCAGCGATATAGTCGATCGCTTGCTCAAGGGTGAATTTGCGAGGAGGCGTTAAGATGATGTTTTCATCACTGCCTGCTGCCCGAACGTTAGTGAGTTGCTTGGCCTTAATTGCATTGACGACAATGTCGTTGTCGCGCGCATGTTCGCCAACAACCATGCCTTCATAAACCTCGTCGCCAGGCTTTACAAATAAAGAACCCCTCTCTTGCAGGTTGAAGAGGGCGTAGCCGTTGGCCTTGCCAATGCTGTTGGAGATCATGACGCCGCGCGTTCTGCCAGCCATCTCCCCTTTCCAAGGAGCAAAAGACTCAAAAATGGAGGTGAGTACGCCAAGTCCAGAGGTGCGCGTTAAAAAGTCATTCCTGTATCCCATGAGACCGCGCGTTGGAATGAGAAATTGCATCGTGGTAAGTCCATGCTCGGACGTTTCCAAAGAGCGCATCTCTCCTTTGCGGCGCGATAGGTCCTCGATGACGGTGCCCGAAAAATTCTCAGGAACTTCAACGTGAACCCTTTCCATCGGCTCCATCTCTACCCCATCGACGACTTTCATGATCACTTTGGGTTTCGAAATGGCAAGCTCATAGCCTTCCCTTCGCATCGCTTCAATGAGCACTGCCAGATGCAGTTCCCCTCTTCCACAGACGCGAATCGCATCATCTCGACCAGGGATTTCCTCAATTTTGAGGGAAATGTTGGCGCGTCTTTCCTTTTGCAGACGATCGCGTAACTTGTTCATGGTGACGTGCTTGCCGTCACGGCCTACAAAGGGGCTGGTATTGACCAAAAATTCCACAGATACTGTGGGTTCAGCAAGCGTAATGGGAGGGAGTTGCACAACGTGCTGTGCGTCGCAAATCGTGTCGCCAATCTCGATTTCAGGGATGCCCGATAAGACGACGATGTCGCCGGCTCCTGCATCTTCAATTTCGATCTCTTTGAGGCCAAGATGCCCTTCAATGCGGATGATCTTGTGATTGGTGTGATTTCCATTCTTGTCGACGCGGGTGACGGTGTCGTTTTTGCGAATAATTCCTTCCAGAACGCGCCCGCAAGCTTGCCTGCCGACATAATCGTCGTAGGTGAGGGTGGCCGCTTGCATTAAGAAGGGAAGCTCTAAACTGCCCGCAGGAGCGGGGGCTTTTTGAATGATCATTTCAAAAAGAGGAGAGAGGTCTTTGGGAGTGTCTCCTATTTGGTTGATCGCATAGCCGTTGAAGCCCGAGGCGTAGATGTAGGGGAAGTCGAGCTGCTCGTCATTGGCCCCAAGCTCGAGGAATAGGTCGAATGTCAGGTTGAGGGCGCGGTCTGGGTTAGCGTGAGGACGATCGATTTTGTTGAGAACGACGATGGGTCTTAGCCCCATTTTGAGCGCTTGCGATAGGACAAAGCGCGTTTGAGGCATAGGACCTTCTTGCGCGTCCACAAGGAGTAGGACGGAGTTGACCATCCCAAGCACCCTCTCCACTTCTCCCGAAAAGTCGGCATGGCCCGGAGTGTCGATGATGTTGATTTTATACTCATTGTAGGTGACGCAAGTGTGCTTTGCGAAAATCGTGATCCCGCGCTCTTTTTCTTGGTCATAACTGTCCATGACGCGCTCAGAAATTTTTTCATGTTCGCGGAAGACATGTCCTTGCTTGAGCAAGTTGTCGAGAAGGGTGGTTTAGCCATGGTCAATGTGCGCAACAATGGCGATGTTGCGGATCTTTGTTGGGTCGTGCATACCTCAAAGAGTCTAGTGGATGAATGATTTAATGACTAGCAACAAAATCGATTTTGAGGTACACTCCCTGAGCGTTAGGTAGAGGCAAAATTCATGTAAAACTCCTTGAGAGGGTGTCATGCAGAGCGTAGATTCGAAAGATTATCCTCAAGAGATGGAATCTCAAACAGGGAGAATTGATGACTTGCTAAAGGAAAAGCTTGAAAAGGCTTTCCATAAACAGACGTCTAAGGTTCGTCTTCACGACATCGCGAAAATTGCCTGCGAACATTCTCCCATCGATCTTGCCTACGCAGCCTCCCACTTACCCCCAAATGTTCGTCCCGTGCTCTATGAAAACTTACCGAGCCGCGACGATAAAATCAAATTTTTGATCAATACCGATAGCGATACGCGCCTGGCCCTTTTCAGGCAGCTTGAAGATGGGGAGTTAAAAAAAGTTTTTGAAAGGATGCCAATCGATGAGGCTGCGTGGCTTGTCGATGATATGCCGGAGAGGCGTTTTCGGCGGCTCATGGATCAAATCGATTCGAAAAAAGCGAGTCGGATCCGCGAGTTAAAGCAGCACGATCGCAAAAGCGCTGGACGTTTGATGACGTCCGAATTTTTTGCTTTCAATATGGATTTGACCATCGGGGAGGCATGCGCTTACATCCGAGATAATCCGCGGATCGATTTTGCTAAGGGAATTTTTATCCTCAATCCAGCAGGCGAGCTCCAAGGGTTCGTTCCTGCAAGAAATATGATGATCAATGCCGATAGCACCCCTTTGCGCCAAGTGATGCGCCCCATCTTGCATAAGGTGACGGTAGATGCAACGCGCGAAGAGGTTATCGATATCGTGGAGCGCTATAAAATTTCCTCTTTGCCAGTTGTTGATATCGATAATGAGCTCGTTGGGGTGATAGCCCACGAAGATATCGTGGAAGCAATGGAAGATTTGGCCGATGAGACAATTGCAAAAATGGCCGGTACAAATGAAAAATTCACTTCCCATGATCCCATTCTTCGCAGATTTTTGACGAGAGCTCCCTGGTTGTTTGTGACGCTGGTGGCGGGGATGATTAACGTTGGTGTCATGTCTTCTTTTCAAAAGCATGAGGGGGGAGTGCTGACATTTGCCCTCTTTTTTGTGCCCTTGATTACCGGAATGTCAGGCACGATCGGATTGCAGTGCAGTACGGTCTTGGTGCGCAGTATGGCAATGGGCGGACTATCCGCAGGGAGCCGTAGGGAAACCATTGTCAAAGAGTTGCTAAGTGGCCTGTTTACGGGAGCGATTTTCGGGGGCGCATGCGGTGTGATTGTTTATTTGCTCGACTGGGTCTGCGGCGGGCTTTTGGGAGCTACCACTTCGGTGGCGGTTTCTGCAATCGTGAGCATTGGTCTCATCGGCGGCTGCTTTGCGGGTACTTTTTTGGGAGTGTTTTCTCCTCTATTCTTCTCCCGCATAGGCGTGGATCCTGCGATCTCTTCCGGACCTGTTGTCACGGCGTTTAATGATTTTTTTTCTATGACGATCTATTTCGTCATCGCGTGGGGCGTAAGCACGCTTTTTTTCTGATTGCCCCTATAGTAGCAATTGCTATAAAATTGAAACATGGGAAAGCGCACGCCGCGGAATTATTCTGGCACTGAAAATCCTTTGAAAAAAGCTTCGGATTTATTGCCAGGAATGCTTTCAAAATTGCGGTGTAAAGCGAGTGATTCGAAAGAAGATCTTTTCCGCTTTTGGTTCGATCTAATAGGAGAAAGGTACGCGCATCTGACGGAACCTGCCTCTTTTTTTGATGGGATCTTGACGGTGAAAGTAAAAAGTTCTACTCTCTATAGTTTACTAGTGGCGCATGAAAAGCTGCGACTTTTGCAGCGCTTGCAGGAGAAATTCTCAGTGCGGGATCTTGTTTTCCGCGTGGGTTAACCAGAGTGAAGGTGCATGACGACAATGGCTGAAGATAAAAACTACGACGCAAGTTCGATCACAGTATTGGAAGGTCTCCAAGCAGTGCGCGAGCGTCCGGGAATGTATATCGGCGATACTCACACCAACGGCCTTCACCAACTTGTCTACGAGGTGATCGATAACAGTATCGATGAGGCAATGGCTGGGTATTGCTCGCAAATCGTTGTGACTTTACATCCAGATGGCGGCGTCACCGTCGAAGATGATGGGCGAGGCATCCCCGTAGAAAAACACGACAAAGAGTCCCAAAAACAGGGGCGCGAAGTGACGGCTCTCGAAGTGGTCATGACCATTTTGCATGCCGGGGGGAAATTCGATAAGGGTACTTACAAAGTCTCTGGCGGATTGCACGGAGTGGGGGTTTCTTGCGTCAATGCCCTTTCTAAAAGGCTTGTGGCCACTGTTTGCAAGCAAGGTCATGTGTACGAAATGGTCTTTGAGCGTGGGAAACCCATGGGCCCTTTAAAAAAATTGGGGACCACGACAAAGCGGGGTACCAAGGTCGAATTTTGGGCAGACGATAAGATCTTTTCTGTCACAAGCTACGATTACGATATTTTGTTGAAGCGCTTTAGGGAACTTGCTTTCTTAAATCGCGGGATCACGATCTTATTTCAAGATGAAAGAGATCCCAATCGCGAGGTGGTGCGCTTTAATTATCAAGGGGGTCTTTCCTCCTTTGTCTCGTATCTTAACGAGGGGAAAGAGCCCCTATTTCCAAAACCGGTTTATCTGCAAGCCACAAAAGAGGGGCATGATGGTCCTGTCGAGTTCGAAGTGGCTATGCAATGGAATGACACATATACCGAAAATATCTATTCCTATGTCAACAATATCGCTACAAGGCAAGGGGGGACTCACCTCACTGGATTTTCCACTGCGCTAACTCGCGTGCTGAACCAATACATGAAAAATCACAACCTTGTGAAAGGAGATAAAATCTCCGTTAGCGGCGAAGATATGCGAGAAGGTCTTACTGCCGTCATTTCGGTGAAAGTTCCAAATCCGCAATTTGAGGGACAAACGAAGCAAAAGTTGGGCAATAATG
>JAKAFF010000117.1 GCA_021818045.1 bacterium | reverse complement strand
AATGATTGTCATCCATGTCTTTGAATTTGACAGTGGTAGTTAAAGGCGGTTGCTTAGTTGGCTCGGATTTAGGCTTAACAGCTTCAGCAGCAAAAGCCAGATTCAGAAGAATTAAAATTAGGAAAAGGAGAAATGTCCGAAGAAATTGAGAAAGAGAGCCCACTATGTAAGAGTGTTGCGCGTGCTAAAGACCGTGATCGGCATTTCGCAAAACCCTAGGCTGAGTGTCTCCAAAACGAACCGTCATATCTACGCCCAGTTGATTGACGATGAAAAATCGATCACTCTAGCTGGATTTGGATCGCTGTCCCAAAATTGCAGCGAGAAAAGAAAGTCTAAAGAGTCGGCTCGTGAGATTGGGAAACAGATTGCCAAGCTTGCGCAAGAGCGCGACATTCACTCGGTCATTTTCGATCGGGGTCGTTATAAATTCCACGGCCTAGTCGCAGAGCTTGCCAATAGCGCTCGCGAAGCCGGATTGCAGTTCTAAAGTAGGATACGGATACATGGGAAAACAACCTGAAAAAAAACGGCAGGAAGACTTCGGAACCGAGTTTGAAGAAAAAGTCCTCTATATCAATCGCTGCTCAAAAGTAGTGAAAGGGGGGCGCAAATTCAGCTTTTCCGCTTTGATCCTTGTAGGTGATGGGCAAGGGCACGTTGGGTACGGCTTTGCGAAAGCCAATGAAGTATCAGATGCGATTCGCAAAGGATCAGAGTCTGCAAGAAAAAATATCTTTACGATTGAAATGGAAGGCTCCACAATCCCACACGAAGTGTACGTGGAGTGGGATGGCGCCAAGATTTTGTTGAAGCCTGCAGCCTCGGGCACTGGGGTCATTGCGGGATCTAAGGTTCGTTCTGTATTGGAGCTCGGCGGCGTGAAAGACGTAGTCGCAAAAAGCCTGGGTTCTAATAACCCATTAAACCAAGTGAAGGCGATTTTTCATGGCTTGCGCAAATTGAAAAATCGTGAGAAAAATCTTGCAGAGCGCAAAGGAGCTTTAGCTAATGGTTAATTTAGCTCAATTAAAGAATACATCTCGCCCCACAAAGAAAGTACAGCGGGTCGGCCGAGGAATCGGATCTTCTCGCGGAGAAACGTCGGGTCGCGGCGGAAAAGGCGATAGCGCTCGTCAGGGATATCGCAAGCGCTTTGGTTATGAAGGGGGACAAGTGCCTCTTTACCGCAAATTGCCCATAAGAGGTTTTACTCGTGGTAAATTTGTGAAACCATCTGTGGCACTGTCTTTAGCGACCATTGATGAGTTTTACCAAGACGGTGAGACAGTTTCGTTTGCGACTTTGCGTGAAAAGCGGATCATTCCGCGCAGAGTTCCTGGAGGCATTAAAATTCTTGCCACAGGAGAGTTGACAAAGAAAGTGAAAATCGAAGCGAATCACTATTCTGAAGCAGCTGCACAGAAGCTGAAAAATCAAGGGATTTCATACACAGTCGTACAATAAGATAGTAAGGCGCAATATGATCGATGCGATCCAACGAGTCTTTGGCATACCAGAATTAAGGGCCAAGATTTTTTATACTTTGATCCTGCTAGCAGTGTGTAGAATTGGAGCTTACGTTCCAGTGCCAGGCATTCATGCGGATGCAGCCATTAGCCTGTTTAAATTTGCAACAGGGGGCGGACAGAACCTCTTCCAGCTCGTCGATATTTTCTCGGGCGGCGCTTTTGCAAAAATGACAGTGCTCGCTTTGGGTGTAATGCCCTATATTACAGCATCGATCATTTTGCAACTTCTGATCGCTCTCGTTCCCTCTTTGCAACGAGAGGTTCGAGAAAGTCCCGATCAAGGACGAAGGAAACTATCCAAGTGGACCCGGCTTGCAACACTGATTATCTCCCTATTTCAGGCCACCCTCTTTGCGAGATATGTCATGCGAGTGAATGGCACAAGTCCAGGGATCGTTGTCTCTGAAATTGCCGATGTTCACCTCTTTGGGTTTTCTTGGCTCTTTTATCTCACAGTTGTGATTACGATGACAGCTGGAACCCTTCTACTGATGTGGGTTGGAGAACAGATTAGTGAAAAAGGGATTGGCAATGGCATTAGTTTAATCATTGCAGTCGGTATCTTGGCCTCATTCCCAAGCACCCTTGGGTCGATTATCCGCCAGCTTAACTTGGAATCGCAAGAAGCCGGCCAACTTACCTTCCCGATGTTGCTCGTACTGTGCGCCCTTTTTGTCGTCATTACGATCGGAACTATCCTCGTCATTCAAGGACAACGCCGGATCCCTTTGCAATATGCAAGGCGTATTGTGGGCCGTCACGAAACGCAAGGGGGCAGTTCCCACATCCCTCTGAAGCTGAATTACGCAGGAGTGATTCCAGTCATTTTTGCCTCCTCCTTGCTCATGTTTCCAGGAACTATCGGTCAATTCTTGGGCAACAAAAGTTGGCTTGGTCAATTAGCCTCCCACTTTTATCCTGGGACGTGGCTATATATGGCATCCTACGTGATGCTTATCCTATTTTTTACTTACTTTTGGACGGCCACCCAGTTTCGTCCCGAACAAATTGCGTCTGATATGAAAAAAAATGGAGCGTTTGTGCCGGGTATTCGGCAGGGAAAACCCACCCAAGATTACCTGGAATCGACAATGAGCCGCATTACGCTTGCAGGGGCAGTGTTTCTAGCGGTTATCGCAATCCTACCCACATTAGTTGGGCGATTTATGGGAGTCGATGCCAATATTAGCCAGTTTTTTGGCGGAACTTCGCTGTTGATTCTCGTAGGAGTTATTTTAGATACCACCAAACAAATTGAATCTCACCTACTTATGAAGCGATACGAAGGCTTTATGACGAAGGGACGGCTTAGAGGAAGATAAGCCATTGTATTTTAACAAGTAACCATGCTATTTTAGACGGAAGGATATTAGATATGCCTAGACTCATCGGAATCGACATTCCAGCCGATAAGCGTTTGGAAATAAGTCTGACCTACATCTATGGGATTGGTCGGAAATTGTCCAATCAGATCATAGAAAAATTAGGTCTTGATAAGGACATGAGGGCGAAAGAACTCACCGACGATATGATTGCTCGACTGAATGCGATACTTCAGTCCGAGTATGTTGTTGAAGGGGATTTGCGACGCCAAGTGCAAAACAATATTAAGAGGTTAGTGGGCATCCATTGCTATCGAGGGCTTCGCCACAGATCTGGATTGCCTGTTCGTGGACAAAGAACCCGTACGAATGCTCGTACTCGCAAGGGCAAACGCAAAACGGTTGCTAACAAGAAAATCTAAACAAAGAGGATGATCCTTGGCTAAACAAGAACAAAAAGCACCCCAAAAGAAGGCGGGTGTCCGAGTAAAGAAGAAGATTTCTCGTACGGTGCCAGCAGGTATTGCTCATGTCAAAGCAACCTTTAACAACACTACAGTAGCGATTACGGATTTGGCAGGAAATGTCGTTTCTTGGTCTTCTGCAGGCAGATCAAATTTTGCGGGCTCTCGCAAATCATCCGCTTTTGCAGCAACAGTCGCGGCTCAGAATGCAGCCCGGGATGCAATGGCTCTTGGCATGAAAGAGTGCGAAGTCAATTTGAATGGCCCTGGTGCGGGGCGGGAATCTGCGGTTCGTGGTTTGATGAGCGCAGGTCTTTCTGTGAGCATCATTCGAGACAAGACCCCTGTGCCCCACAATGGGTGCAGACCTCGCAAACGTAGACGTGTATAACTTTGAGGAGATCTAACATGGCCGTAAAGTATGGCAAATTCGAAATGCCAGAAAAGATTAAAATGGACGAGGCAAGTCACACATCGACTTTTGCTCGCTTCATAGTGGAACCTTTTGAGCGTGGATTTGGCCATACGGTCGGAAGCGCATTGCGTAGGATCATGTTGGCCTCTTTAGAGGCTCCAGCGATCCTTTCGGTGAGAATCGAAGGCGTATCCCACGAGTATATGGCTGTAGAAGGGGTGATTGAGGACATGACCCATGTCATCATCAACCTGAAAGGGGCCCTGTTGCGTCGTCACACGACGGGAGACGATGCACATCCACGCGATATCAAGATGATTTCTAAAACGCTAGATATCACAGACGAAGTCCTTGAGAAAGCAGGAGGCAGTTATCGGGTCACATTGCGCGACTTATTCGGTCATACTGACTTTGAAGTGATCAATCCAGACCATCTCGTCTTTACCGTGACAAAACCGATGATTAAACGAGTCGATTTGCGAATTGCAGCGGGCCGAGGTTATGTTCCTTCGGAAAGACACGCAAGTTTTGAGTCTGGCGTTGACGAAATTGTCATAGACTCTGCATTTTCGCCCGTGCGCCTTGTAAACTACTATGTAGAGAACACGCGTGTGGGGCAAGATACCGATTTTGATCGCCTGATTTTGGAAGTGACGACGGATGGGCGGATTACCCCTGTAGAAGCTCTCACATTTGCTGCGCAAATCGGCATCATGCACTTCCAAGTGTTTGACTCTATCAAAGCGCACTCTGTGCACTTTGACAAAGGGGAAATGCAAACCAATCGCGATCGCGATGAAATTTTAGGCAAGCTGGCTCTCAAAATTAATGAGATCGAACTGTCTGTTCGCTCGACGAACTGTCTTGCCAATGCCAACATAGATACCATCGGCGAGTTGGTTGTGATGCCCGAACCTGAGATGCTTCGTTTTAGAAACTTTGGCAAGAAGTCTCTGACCGAAATCAAACAAAAACTCGACGAGCTCGAACTTTCTCTTGGAATGGATTTGAGTAAGTATGGCATCGATCGTGACAATATTAAAGAAGTCATTCAAAACTATCTCGCTGAGAAAGCTGGAGCGACAGAAGTATGAGACACGGCAAACATACATTTAAAGTGGGACGGCGTGGAGCCCACAGACGAGCCATGCTCGCAAATATGGTGAAATCGCTCATTGAAAATGAGCGAATCTGTACAACCCTTGTGAAAGCCAAGGAACTAAGACGTCATGCGGAGCGGATGAT
>JAKAFF010000116.1 GCA_021818045.1 bacterium | reverse complement strand
AGATGCAAGTACCGTCGTCTCTTTTGAGATGCTAAAGACAATCCTTGCCCAAGTGGAAAAACTCTACACATGTATGCAAGAGCTCTCTACACAACTTTCGCATTGATCGGCGCGAGCATCTGGGCCATCTACTGGATGTGCGTCCGCATAGGACCGCACGATATTGCCACTTACAATAGCCTCGTGCAAAACAAAAGGGGCGCCCGTGCAATCAGCGCTTTTCAAAATCACCCTGCCCGCGGGCTGCGCTACGATGTACAAAAAGATCTTTGGTTACAAAACGAGATGCAACACGTCCAGATCAACAGCTCCCAATCGGAGCTTTTCCTCACACAAAATAAAGACAAAATCGAACTCTTAGAGCGCCTACAAAACGTACGCTGTCACTTAGAAGACAACATCCTGACTGCCGAAGAGGGAACCTATACATTCCCATCCAACCAGTTCGCACTCCAAAAAAATTGCCGTATCTTGCAAAAAGAAAACGTCATCGAAGGCCCAAGCATCCACATCGATCTTGCCAAAGAGCTCCTCGTTTACGAAAATCCTCAAGGGCGATTTCCGAGCGCAAATTGCAATCTACGAGCCGGGCAACTCATCTGGCACAAAAAAGAAGAGCGCCTCGCTCTCTTGGATCGCGTAAAGATCGAAGAACCGGGCCATTTTACCCTCACAGCCGACGCAGGAGATGTCGCCTTAGAACAATTGACGCCAAAACAATTGTGCCTATCTGATCATGTGCAGTTTGTAGGCTTGATCCAAGACAAAGAAAGTTTTGCACTCGCCGATTGCGCAACGTATTGCCCCAAAGACAAGACCCTTGTCCTCAAATCAAACCCAAAAGGGATCTTTTGGCAAGAAGGGTTTTCCCTGAGCGCTGCAGAAATTACCATCCGCGACCAGCAAACTGTCGAAGGGCGTGGAGATGTCCATTTCGCCCTCGATTTAGAAGAGCAAAACTCCATCGACAACCTGATCCAATCGTATTTATGAATCTGCTCGAAGTAAAAAACCTCGTCAAGCGCTATAACGGAAAAACTGTTCTCAACAACCTCTCTTTTGAGGTACACCCAGGAGAGGTGGTGGGGTTACTTGGGCCCAATGGAGCCGGAAAAACGACCGCCTTCTATATCGCCATCGGCCTCATCCAACCAGATGAAGGGCAGGTCCTCTTCAAAGAGAAAAACATTACCGACTACCCCATCCACAAGCGCGCAAAACTCGGCTTTGGGTATCTTGCACAAGAACCCTCCATCTTTAGAAGTTTGAGCGTCGAAGACAACATTTTGTGCATCTTAGAAACGCTAAAGATCCAAAACCCCGAAGAAAAACTCCTCCCCCTCCTCGAAGAGCTGCACCTCACTCACCTACGAAAAAAAATCGCCTCAACGCTCTCTGGCGGAGAACGACGGCGCCTAGAAATCACCCGCGCACTTGTAACTCAACCATCGCTTTTACTCTTAGATGAGCCCTTCGCCAATATCGATCCTCTCGCAGTGGCAGACGTCAAGCACCTCATTGGCCATTTGAAGAAAAAAGGGATCAGCGTCCTCATCACCGACCACAATGCACGAGAAATCTTCGCCATTGTCGATCGGTCTTATCTCATTCAAGAAGGGAAGGTACTTCTATCTGGAACATCAGAAGAGCTGATTAACGATTCCAAGGCGCGCCGCACGTACTTTGGAGAAGATTTTCGCATCTGATATACACAAATGCGTTCAAAAGTTGGATTTTCGGCTGCGCCAAAGCGGCGCAATTTACCTATCGTAAGTGACCCTATATTTTTAATATTGGGTCACTTACGATAGGCGAATTCCGCCAGCTTTCGCGTTGCTGAAAAACCAACTTTTGAACTCATTTGTGTATAGCACGCCTCAACCACTTGGCTTAACGGGAGCGTTGCCAAGCAATCGCTCCTCTTACTCCCGCCACATCCATCTTGATAACAGGGTCTGCAACTCAATTTTTGCGCGACAATTTGGGCATTAGGGTTGCGCCAAATCCCCCACGTTACATCGGATGTAGGGCCAAAAAGCGCAACGACTGGCTTCTTTAATGCATTTGCCATATGAAATGGCAAACTATCGACACACACCAACAACTCACTTTGATCGATCAATGCGGCCAACTCTTGCAGCGATATCTGCCCACTTAAATTCACAACATTCAAGCCATCTCCAATCTGCCGCACCATCTCTTGTTCTATAGGATCGGGCCCAGAAGTTAAGACCACCTGCTCCCCCTTGCTTAAAAAAACTTCTACCAATTCCCGCATCTTGGCTACAGGCCAGCACTTAAACCGCCACCTCGACGTGGGGTGGATCATCACGTATGGACCTTGCACCATTTTGGATACAGCCTCTTTGGCCGCAAAAGACACAGGCAACTTAAGCTCGCGCGCCCCTATTTCAGGGAAGATGCCAATGCGCCGCACAGCATCCAAATTTCTCTCCACCATGTGCCGAAGCCCTGGAGCCTGTTTCACGATATGAGTATAAACCCCTTTGGCAAGACGCCCTTTCGGCTCAAACCCCACCCGCATCTGAGCCCCAGACACGAATGCGACCAAAGCTCCCCGATCCCCTTCGGTTAAATTGATCACAAGATCGTATTTTTCGTGCCGAATCTGCTTTAACAGCTCCCACTCTTGCCTCAAACGCCTCCGCCACCCTTGCGATCGCACGCTGCGATCGCATCCCAACACCTTATCCACGTCAGGATGGCCCTCTAATAAGGGGATAGATTCGGTATAAACGTAAAAGTGGATCTGCGCTGCAGGCAAAGCCTCTCTCAACGCACTCAAAACCGGTCCGCTCAACAAGACATCGCCCAACTGGCGCAGCTTGACGACAAGGACCTTCTTGACCCCGCTTAAATTCTTCTCGGCATAACTCATAAGATCTGAAGTTTAAATTTTTTTCCTATTTCTTCGTATAACTTCGTGAGATTTATTGCTCCTTGAGATAAAATAGACCTACAAAATACCCCCAATGGAGAGACAAGGATGAATACTACGACACAAACCCTAGAACAAACCCTTTCGATCATCAAGCCCGATGCCGTCGGCCAAAATATGATCGGCAATATCATCGAGTATTTTGAGAGGGACGGTCTCAACGTTGTGGCGGCCAAAATGCTCCACCTCAGCGACGAACAAGCAAAAGCCTTCTACGCTGTGCATAAAGAGCGCCCTTTCTTCCTAGAGCTCGTAGAATTCATGACATCCGGCCCTGTCCTCGTGATGGTACTCGAAGGAGACAATGCCATTGCCCGCAATCGCCAAATCATGGGAGCGACCGATCCATCAAAAGCATCTCCTGGGACTGTGCGCGCCGACTTTGCCACCTCTATTGAACGCAATGCAGTACACGGCTCAGATAGCGCGGCGACCGCCAAAACTGAAATCTCTTTCTTCTTTCAACCCAAAGAGATCTTCTCTCGCGCAGGATAAGAGAGAATCCACTTTAGGTTAGCGACATCTTAAGCGTTTTGCAAGCTCTGCCAGCTCTTCCAAAAGGGGCGCTGGCATTCGATCAAACTTACGAAAATAGGCGGCAAGTTCTGCCACCTCTTTTTGCCAAGCGGGAATATCCACCCGCAAAATCTGCTCTAAGTCTACGTTCAAACCGGAAATATCGAGTGTTGTAGGGACCCATCCAATGGGCGTTTCCCTTGCAGGGGCCAGCTCATCCGTGCGCTCAAAAATCCATTTTAACACGCGGCAATTTTCTCCAAACCCGGGCCAAAGGTACTCCCCCTTAGCATTTTTCAAAAACCAGTTCACATGATAAATTTTGGGGGGGCGCAAAGCGCGTTTGCCCATATCTAACCAATGGGCAAAATAATCTCCCATATTGTAGCCGCAAAAGGGGAGCATAGAAAAGGGGTCATGGCGCAACTGTCCGACCGTCCCCTTTGCTGCAGCTGTAGTCTCCGAAGAGACGCTTGCCCCTACAAACGCGCCATGCTGCCAGCTGAACGATTCATACACAAGTGGTTCTACAGAGCTTCGTCTGCCACCAAAGATGATAGCAGAAATGGGCACTCCCTTTGGATCTTCTGCCTTAAGATCGTAAATCGGATTTTGGCTGGCGCGCACAGTAAACCTGGCATTGGGATGCGCAGCTGGTTTTTTCATCGATGGATTCCATGTCTTGCCAAGCCAAGAGATCAAC
Organism: bacterium; assembly: GCA_021818045.1. GTDB lineage: Bacteria > Chlamydiota > Chlamydiia > Chlamydiales > SM23-39 > REEB52. The sequence goes on along the minus strand of JAKAFF010000116.1, from coordinate 857 downwards.
CCGGGAGGCGCTGGCACATCCATCCCCTCCCACCACACATCCCGATCCGGCGTTAAGGCGACATTAGTAAAGATTGCATCATGAGAAATTGTGCGCATCGCATTTGGGTTCGTCTTCATCGAAGTACCTGGCGCCACCCCGAAATAGCCAGCTTCTGGATTCACGGCATATAGCTGACCATCTGCCCCAATATGCATCCATGCAATATCATCCCCCACACACTCCACTTTCCAGCCAGGCAAGGTAGGGGTCATCATTGCTAAATTTGTCTTGCCGCAAGAACTTGGAAATGCAGCGGCAATGTATTTTTTCACCCCTTGAGGATTGGTAAGCCCCAAGATCAACATATGCTCAGCGAGCCACCCCTCATCGCGTCCCAAAACGCTTGCAATGCGCAAAGCCAAACATTTTTTCCCAAGTAGCGCATTGCCTCCATACCCGCTGCCAAAAGACCAAATGGAGCGCTCTTCGGGAAAGTGGGCAATACAGCGCTGCGAAGGGTTGCAGGGCCATGGGGAATCTTTTTGCCCTGCAAGAAGCGGCACACCCACTGAATGTACGCCCGGCACGAATGCGCCTTGCAACTGCTCAAGCGCCACTTTCCCCATTCGCGTCATGAGCTTCATATTGAGTACTGCATAAGGGGAATCGGTCAGTTCGAACCCAACCTTGGAGTAGGCAGATCCCAAAGGCCCCATACAATAAGGAACCACATACATCGTGCGTCCCTGCATACAGCCGGCAAATAGCTTTTGCAACCGAGCATGCATTTGAATTGGATCGACCCAATGGTTGGTAGGACCCGCATCTTCTTCTCTTTTGGAACAAATGAACGTGCTCTCCTCGACCCGCGCAAC
>JAKAFF010000002.1 GCA_021818045.1 bacterium | reverse complement strand
AATGGGTTTTGCCATCTTGTCCAGAGCATGTTCGATCGCTTTGACCGCTTTATCCACACCCTTTTTCACATCCATGGGACTTGCACCAGCACTGACGTTTTTAGCCCCTTCATTAAAAATGGCTTCAGCAAGCACTATAGCCGTAGTCGTTCCGTCACCCGCATTGTCCGCCACTTTGGACGCAGCCTCTTTGACTAGTTGAGCTCCCATGTTTTCATACTTATCTTTAAGATAAACTTCCTTGGCAACACTCACGCCATCTTTTGTGGAAGATGGAGCCCCCATGCCCTTTGCGATGACCACATTGCGCCCTTTAGGACCCAAAGTGACAATCACAGCTTTCGCCAAAGTTCTTACCCCACTCAATAAAGCTTTTAAAGCATCGCCATGAAACTTCAGCATTTTAGACATGAGACCCTCCCATTACTGCTAACACATCTTCTTCGGATAAAATCAAATAACTCTCGTCGCCCGCTTGATACTCTGTGCCCGCATATGCCGCAAAGAGAATCTCGTCTCCAACCTTCAATTCAGAAGCTTGCCGTTTGCCCTTATCATCTATTTTCCCAAGTCCCACAGACACCACAGTGCCTTGACGAGGTTTTTCTTGAGCCGTTTCGGGAAGTAAAATCCCCCCTTTCGTCGCCTTCGCTTCGCATCTTTTCACAACAACACGATTGCCTAGCGGTTTTATTTTACGAGCCATAGCACACTCTCATTTGTGTATACTTCAATTTGGGAGCCATCATACCCAAGATGGACCGATTATGTCAATGTTTTAGCAAATAAGCAGATTGAGTGCTAATAGAGTAGATATTTTTTTCGCTTTTCTAAAAAAGAATCCCTCTCTGCCTTGTCTAGCTCTATGAGCTTCCAAGCGGGGTATTTCTCTTTTTCCAAAATGTCAAGCACTGCCCCCGTGCCATTGGCTTTACAAAACAGATCTTTAGCCTTTTTTTCCGAAAATCTTTTCATAAATTCTTTGGGATACAAACTTTTGAGCATCCCCAAGAGCAGATATTGCACCGAAAGAGGTTTGTACAACTTGAGATCTGTCACTTGAATCAATACACCCTCGCAATTTTCCCCCTTGTACAGTCCCCAAAAGGGACGGAAATAAAAGGGCTGAAAATGGACGCCCGGCAACTTTTGACTATTTAATTTATCGGCAAAGTCACAGGCCTTGACCCAAGGAGCCCCCACTATCTTAAAGGGCAATGTAAAGCCGATCCCAATATTAAGAATCGACAACTCCCCTAAAATTCCGGTTGACGGACAAAATAAGGGGGTATCAGGCTCGGGGATATTAGGGCTTGGAGGAATCCAAGCAAGACCTGTATCGCGATAGCTCATTGCGCGATCCCATCCTTGCATAGGGATCACCGTCAACTTGCAACCGATTGCATACTCTTCATTAAAAAATCGGGCAAGTTCACCCACCGTCATGCCATGACAGTAAGGGACGTTGACGTATCCAATAAAGGAGCGCCATTGCTCTTTCAACATAGGACCATCGACAGTGAGCCCATTAATCGGGTTGGGACGATCTAAGACAATGACTTCGATGTGTAGCTTTGCGGCAGCTTCCATCATGTAGTATAGCGTTGTCGAGTAGGTATACGACCGAACCCCCGTACACTGAATATCATAGATCACCGCATCGATCCCTTTGAGCATTTCCGGCGTGGGGCGCCTCGTCTCTCCGTGCAAACTATAGACAGGAATACCTTTTTCTTCGCCATGAGACACAAAATCCCAAGCATAATGCTGTCCTTTCAATCCATGCTCTGGAGAAAACAGGGCGCATATCTGCAATTTTTCCATCAAAAGGTCTGATGTAGAGCGCATTTCGCAATTGACGCCCGTGTGATTCGTCAAAAGAGCCACTTTTTTCTCTTTTAAAGAGGCAAAACAAGTGCTTTGCAAAAAGACATCAACCCCAGTCTTCACGTGACCAAACAAAGAAACACAGAAAAAGAAAAAAAGGATCGCAGACTTCATGAAAATCGATTATAACAAAAAAATACCACCAAGTCTAGATATGCAAGAGGTCTAATATGCCCTACCTCGATGAGGCAAGCGAACTGCTCGATAGCGTCAAAGGAAAACCCCTTTCTTCTCAAGAAAGAAAAAAGCTCGCCATTGAGTTAGCAGCGCTGATGCTGCATGAAGCGACGCTGCACATGACATCTACCGAAAAAGCAATTCAGCAACAGCTCTCGCGCCTGATGACAGATCCAGTGGGAAAAGCCTTCACTACGGCGATGACAGATCAGTGTTTTCGCAGCTCTGATCCGAAGCGTGTCGCAGATCAAATGATCTATCTTTTGGGCAAATTTGGAGTCCCAGAATATTTGGATTGGCAGAAAAAATTCGAGCTCACCGCATTTAAAACATTAGGTGTCTCTCTCGCTCAATACCTTGTACCGCTTGCAACGTACAAGCTACGCCAAGAGACACAACGCGTCATCCTACCAGGAGAGCATGCCCTGTTATCTAAACACTTAAAGGAGCGCAAAGCAGAAGGTGTAAGACAAAACATTAATCACCTAGGCGAGGCCATCTTAAGCGAGTCAGAGGCCAAAAAACGGTTGCATACCTATTTAGAGGATTTGAAAAATCCCGAAATCGACTACATGTCTGTCAAAATCTCCACTGTTTTCAGCCAGATTAACCTTCTGTCCTATGATGAGTCTGTGGCTGCGATCTGCGACCGGCTGAAACTATTGTATCGCGCCGCCATGCAATCCAAGCCGCATAAGTTCGTCAATTTAGATATGGAGGAGTATCGCGACTTAAATCTCACCGTCTGCGCCTTTAAACAAGTGCTCGATGAATCGGAATTCCATAGCTACTCTGCAGGCATTGTGCTGCAAGCCTATCTCCCCGATTCTCACGCCTATCAAAAAGAGCTCACAGAATGGGCCAAGCAGCGCGTCAAAAATGGGGGAGCTCCAATCAAAATTCGGATTGTAAAAGGGGCCAACTTAGCGATGGAACAATTTGAGGCCTCCCTGAAAGGATGGGCTCAGGCCCCCTACACCGATAAAACAGAGGTGGATGCAAATTTCAAACGCATGGTGTCGTATGGATGCATACTGGAGAATGCGCGATCAGTGCGGTTAGGGATCGCAAGCCACAATCTTTTTGACATCGCTTATGCCATGTTATTGCGCCTAGAAAATCGGGTAGAGCCCTATACGGGTTTTGAAATGCTAGAGGGCATGGCCGATCATATACGGCGCGTCGTGCAAAAGCTCACTGGAGATATGTTGCTCTATTGCCCAGTTGCCACAAAAGAAGAGTTTCAGCATGCAATTGCTTACTTAATTCGCAGACTCGATGAGAATACGGGCCCTGAAAATTTCTTGCGCCACGCCTTTGGACTCAAACCTGGAACTGAAAGTTGGGAGAACCAAACCGCCTTGTTTTCCAATAGCTGTGATGAAATAGAACGCGCAAGCATCCATCCACGCAGATCCCAAAATCGGCAAATCCATCCACAGCCACCCGAACCCTCAGCCGGATTTGAAAATGAGTCCGATACAGATTTTTCCCTACCTCAAAACAGGAAATGGGCTGAAGACCTTTCTCGATACTGGAAAACAGCGCAGCCCAAGGCCATTCCCCTTGTCATCCGAGGGAAAGAGATCCTGGATAATCAAGAAGGAATCGGCCACAGCCCCAACCATGTAAAACAGCTTTACATTTACACAAAAGCACATAAACACCACATAGATGACGCCCTCAATTGCGCAAAAGCACATGAAAAAAACTGGGCTAGCACCACCGTGGAGCACCGCAGCCAATTGCTCGCGCGTGTAGCGCAAAAATTCCGAGAGCGCAGAGGGGAATTGATCGGTGCTATGATGGTAGATGCAGGGAAGATCATTTCGGAATCCGATCCTGAAGTATCAGAAGCCGTCGATTTTGCAGAATACTATCGACGTCAGATGGATAAAATGGCGCAAATGAAAGATATCCAGTGGAAGCCTAAAGGGACCATCCTGGTTACATCGCCTTGGAACTTTCCTTGTGCAATTCCAACTGGCAGCATTTCCGCAGCCCTCATGACAGGTAACTGCGTCATTTACAAACCCGCCTCAGACACTGTGTTGGTAGGCTGGCATTTGGTCAATTGCTTCTGGGATGCAGGGATTCCTAAAGAGGTCTTGCAGTTTGTCCCTTGCTCAGGAGATGGGGCTGGCAGCGATTTGATCAAAGATGAGCGCGTCAACTGCGTTATTTTAACAGGGGGAACATCCACCGCAAGGGCCTTTTTAAAAATGCGCCCTGATCTCGATTTAGCGGCTGAAACAGGGGGGAAAAATGCAATCATCATTTCCGCTTTGTCAGATAGAGATTTAGCGATCAAAGACTTGTTGCAGTCGGCCTTTGGACATGGAGGGCAAAAATGTTCTGCAGCTTCACTTGCCATCTTAGAGGCGGAAGTCTACGACGATCCCCACTTCCTCCATTCGCTTCGGGAAGCAGCCGTTAGTCTGAAAGTCGGCTTATCTTGGGATCTATCTACAAAAATCAACCCCTTGATTCACGAACCACAAGGCGCCTTAAAACGCGCTTTGACAACGCTTGAGGAGGGAGAATCTTGGCTACTCGAGCCAAAATCGGATCCCATCAATCCTTGTTTGTGGAGTCCAGGCATTAAATTGCATGTCCGCCCTGGTAGTTTTACTCATATGACAGAGCTATTTGGACCTGTTTTAGGCCTGATGAGAGCTGACAATTTGCGACATGCTATTCAGCTGGCGAATGCAGTCCCTTATGGTTTGACGTCAGGTCTGCAGAGTTTAGACGATAGGGAGCAAGCCATCTGGATCCAAGAAATAGAGGCCGGAAATCTCTATGTCAATCGGTCCATTACCGGAGCGATTGTGCGCAGACAACCTTTTGGCGGATGCAAAGCCTCGAGTTTCGGTGGGGGCTCGAAGGCAGGAGGACCCAACTACTTACGAGAGTTTATGCATGCAAAGCAGATGGCCTTACCACAAGACAAGTTACCTGTGAATGATGCAGTCAACCAATTGACCCATTTTCTCGACCGGCTCGATTTGACCGCAGAAGAGCTAGGTCTTTGGATGGCAAGCGTGTCCAATTACGCGTATTGGTGGAAACGGTTACGGCAAGACCGAGATCCGACAAAAATTGTTGGACAAGACAACTATTTTCGCTATGTCCCTCGCAAAAATCTCACGTTGCGCATTGATGCCTCCACTTGTGCTTTAGATGCGCTTCGCGTTTGCGCTGCAGCATTGACATGTGGTGCAAAACTCGAAATCAGCACAGTGGCCAATCTAACTCCCATCAACTGGCTAGAACTATCGCCTCTATTATCTATTTGCGAAGAGAGTGAGGCCGATTTTCTGTCACGGCTCTCTGCAGGGCGAATCGAAAGATTGCGCGTTCTCACCCCCCCATCTAGACACTTCCACGAGGCCGCAGCACAATCTGCCACGCACATTATCGAAGATCCAGTGTTGGCAAATGGACGACTTGAGTTACTACACTACCTCAGGGAGGTGTCTATTAGCTGTGATTACCACCGCTACGGCAATTTGGGTCGCCGCGAAGGCGAGCTGCGCAAACCCGTACTGTAAGAGGTTCTATTAATCCCACCCTTCAGCAGAAGAGTGGGGAGGATGGTGTGCGGATGCTCTTGTATGAAGAAACAAAGAGACGATAAAAGCGAGCACCAAGACAGTGCCAAGAGCAAAGTGGATGGCAGAAAAGCTGGCAATCTGAGCATCTCTCCACCCTACCTTTGGCAAATAGTGTTTTTGAACAGTTTCGACAAACAAGTTGATCAGGGCAAGGCCTATAGTTCCCGCAAGCATGCGTAAAGTGCCCACCAACCCAAACGCCACCCCTAATTTCTCAGGAGGGACGGCAGACATGGCTGCTGAATAAGAGGGGGTAAAAATAAGGGGCGCTCCCATGCCACCCAAAAGAGTTGCCGTAAACAGAACGTAGAGGTTTGGGGTACTAAAAAACCCAAGCCAAAAAAACGAAAAAATCCAAAGAATAAAGCCAAGCGCAACAGGCAATCTAGGACTTACTTTGTCAGATAGATATCCTCCTAAATTAGAAAAAAACAAGATGGGCAAGCTCGAAATGGACGCGATGATCCCCGTTTGAGAAGGGGTGTAACCGAGAATTTCTTGGATATAAATAATTCTAAATACAGAGACCATCATGATGAACTGAGAAATAGAAATACTCAGATTGATCGCAGAGAAGACAGGCTTTTTGAATAGCGTCAAATCTAAAAAGGGGTGCTCTGCTTTACGCTCGCGTAAAATCAGCAACACAATCGCAAACACCATGACTACTAAACAAATAGCGGTTTTTAAAGAGACAGCTCCCCAATCTTCTAATTGCATAAACAAGACAGTCATCAAGCTCGATGAGGTGGCAAAATAGAGAAAGCCGGTCTTATCCACCTCCCCTTTGCCAGGTTTGGACGATGGAAGGAAAAATAGCGAAAGAATAAAACCAATCATCCCTAGCGGAATATTGACCCAAAAAATCGCGCGCCACGAAATCGCCTCGGTCAAATACCCCCCAATGAGGGGACCCAAAATGATAAATACAGCGCCTAAACTTGCACTAAGTCCCGTTGCCCTACCACGCACCTTTGCCGGGAATAGTCGTACAAAGAGAGCTGTTTGACTGGGAAACATAATGGCCGCACCAAACCCTTGAAAAGCGCGAAACAGCACCAATAAATCCACAGTTGGAGTAAGCCCACAAAGCGCAGAAAAAAGGACAAAAATGCTCATACCGATTAGGTAGACCTTGCGATGACCAAAACGATCGCCTAATTTGCCACCGACCAAGGTAAAAATGGCAATCGTAAGGAGATACGCGTTGATAGACCACTGTAAAGCAAGAGGACTTGCGATCATCTCCTTACTAATCGTGGGCAAAGCGACAGGCAAAATGGTCTGATCCATGAAGGCCATGCCAGTACCTGGCACAGTCGCAATAAACCCCGACCAGCGACTTTTGGAAGACTCGCTCATATTCGCTCAGTCTAGCGAGTCTATCATAGATTTACAAATTCATTTACGCTACTATAGGTGCCCTATGGCAGAACTAAATCCTCAACAAGAAAAAGCAGTCCGGCATGTCGAGGGCCCTTTACTGGTGCTTGCGGGCGCAGGGTCTGGCAAAACCCGGGTCGTCACCCATCGCATCGCCCATCTGATCGAAATGGGAGTTCCCCCTGCAGATATTTTAGCTGTCACGTTTACCAATAAGGCTGCAGAAGAGATGAGGGCTCGCATCCGTGGGTTAAAAAATGCCCATGTCCTCGCATGCACATTCCATAGCCTGGGAGCCCGAATTTTGCGCGAATCGATTGCCGAGTTGGGATATGCGGCAAGTTTCACCATTTACGATGAAGATGATAGCGAAAAGCTGCTAAAGGGCTGTTTAGAGCAATTGGCGATTTCTGGGGAGAAGGGGTTCTTACGACAGGTGCGCCACCAAATTTCGGCGGCCAAAAACGATCTCATTGCCCCAGAAAATGCAGATTCTGATTTTGCATCCATTTACGTCCTTTATCAACAAAAGTTGAAAGAATGCAACGCTTTGGATTTCGACGATTTGCTCTTTTTAACCGTCAAACTATTAACAGAGCACGAACAGATTCGCTGCAAATACCAAAATATGTGGCAATTTGTCCTGATAGACGAATACCAAGACACCAATCTTGCCCAGTATACTCTCGCCAAGGTACTAGTGGATAAACACAAAAACATTTTCGCTGTAGGCGATCCGGATCAATCTATCTACTCATGGCGGGGAGCTAGATATCAAAACATTTTGAACTTCGAAGCGGATTTTCCTGGGGCGATCGTCATTGCACTCGATCAAAATTATCGCAGCACGAACTACATTCTTCAAGCAGCCAATGCCTTGATCCAACACAACACAAATCGATACGAAAAAAAACTATGGAGCGCTTTGGGAGATGGGGAGAAAATTGGCATTTATGTCGCTCAAAATGAAAGAAGCGAAGCGGAATTTGTAGCGCATAAAGTCTTGCACCATGCGACCGAATTTAAAATGAATGAGATCGCCATTTTCTATCGAACCAATGCGCAATCTAGGCCCTTTGAAGACGCCTTACTAAGCCGCAAAATCCCCTACCAAATCATTGGGGGGCTCTCTTTTTATCAGCGCCGTGAGATCAAAGATGTGTTGGCGTACCTAAAAATGGTGATCTCAAACACCGATTTGATTTCGTTTCTTCGGACGATTAATTTGCCTAAAAGGGGCCTTGGATTAACCACATTAGAGCGCCTTGTTGAAGAGGCGTCGCGCCAACAACTACCCATTTTCACTTTCTGCGAACAAATTATTGAAAACCCAGAGCTATTTAAGCTCAGCACAAAACAGCGCGAGGGATTGCGTGGCTACGTGCAAACAATCCACTCCTTGCGTCACAGACGCGATCACTGCCAAATCCATGAATTGCTCAGCGATACGATCTCTCAATCGAACTACTTAAACTACTTACGAGAAGACCCCGAATCGTTCCAAGATAGAAAGGAAAACGTCGATGAACTCATCGGAAAAGCTGCTGAGTGGCAAGAAGAGGCTTTAGAACCCAGCCTCCCGAAATTTTTAGAAGAGCTCTCTTTAAAAACAAGTGCAGAAGAACACCCAAATAGCCCAGCCATCAAGCTCATGACGATCCACAACAGCAAGGGACTAGAATTTGATGTCGTATTTCTTGTAGGGCTCGAAGAAGATCTATTTCCCCATGTCAATGCAAAAGATGACCCGCATGCCATAGAAGAGGAAAGACGGCTGTGTTACGTGGGGATGACCCGCGCCAAAAGATGCCTTTACCTTTGCTCCACAACATACCGGTTTATGTGGGGAACAACTCGCTACATGCGCCCTTCGCGCTTTTTGAAAGAAATTCCAGTGCAGTATCTTCAAAACCTCTCGCCCGTCTCATTACATAAGCAGGCCGAAATCACCGAGGACCACAGCGAAGGCTTTGGACCAGGAGATTGCGTGATGCATAAAGAATTTGGCGTGGGCACCGTTCAAAAAGCCTACCAAGGGTCATTTGGCTTAATGTACGAGGTCCATTTTTCCCACACGGGGACCACCCGTACGCTCGCTGCAAAATATGCCAAGTTACAGCCCCATTTCGATTCCTGACCTCTACTTGAGCCTGCGCACACTTTGGGATTGTTCATAAACTGTCATTGCAGTATGGATGGGGAGTATATGCCAGTATAGAGCAACTAGGGCCTGGAGATTCATGAAAATCCGATATAAAGCCACCCTCATCATGTTAGGAGCTATTTTGATAGTCAGCATAGCTTCTGGGTATGCCTATTACAAAATGAATCTCAACTTGATTCACGAGGGCATGCAAAAAAATTTGCAAACAGTACTGGCCACAATACAAGCGAATATCGAATTTAAATCTTCTCAAGCAGAGTCTCTAGCCTCGCTTGTCGTCAATCAGCCAGAAATTCAACAAGCTGTGAAAGAGAGAAATCGAGAAAAGCTGATTCAAATCATTACTCCAGCCCTGGACATCCAAAAAGAAAAATATGGAGAAGTCGATGCACAGTTTCACTTACCTGGGGCCATTTCTTTTCTTAGAGTGTATAAACCTAAAATATGGGGAGATGATCTCAGCACAACTAGAGAATTAGTATTAATCTCTCAAACCCAAAGACGCCCTCTGAAAGGAGTGGAAATCAGCACAACAGGAGTGAGTATCAAAGGGATCGCCGTCATGGAAGATAAGCAAGGATTTATCGGCACATTTGAGGTAGGTGAAAGCTTTCAGTCGGTATTAGAAAACGTCAAACAAATCACCGGATTTGAGACAGCAGCGTTTGTCAATCATGCTCTCATGACCCAAATCGCGACTGCAGCACCCCCTGCTGAAAAGGATCGCATCATTGGAGGCTACCAAAATATTTTTGCCACTAACTGGACAGTCTTCCAGGAGATCATCACCCCCCAGATGATGAACGAGGTGAACGAAAGTATCGTCAAGACTGAGGAAGTCAACGGACAGTTTGATGGAATTGTGATCCTTCCATTGTTAGATTTTAATGGGAAAAATATCGGATCGATGTGGGCAGTCGGCGATTTTTCAAAATATCAACAAGCATTGCGCACTAATACGATTGTAAGTATTGCCATCACTTTGCTGCAAGCCGTGATCCTTTCTGCTATCGTCCTCATCATCTTCAACGCTTTGTATTTTTTACCTATCGATCATATCGTCACATGCTCCGAACAAATCAATGAAGGCAAGACAACGCAGGTTGAATCGGAACTGGCCCGATGGATGAATCGAAAAGATGAGATTGGAAGCTTAGCTAACACGATCCAGAAATTAAACCAAAAGATTCGGGGACAACACTCTGACCAAAGCAAATAACTGCAAACGGCTATGGCTACAAAAAATGATAGGAGTTCTGGGACTCCCTCTTGTTGCCTACTTGTTATTTGTGGGATCCTCGCTGTTTCATCCCATGTCCAATCCAGCAAATAAAGTACACCGTGTAGATACACTACCGCATAGTATCGCGCACGAGGTGGCCGCAGCTGATCTTTCTCCCCTGCTAGCGGTTGCAGACCTGACTCCACCTATGGCGCAAGCCTTAACGCCCTCAGGAACCATGCCAAGTTGGCTTCCCAAACCGCTTCCCGTAGATATCATCATTTATGCAAATAGCATAGATCAAATTAATGAAGCTGAGGGAATCTATATCGCAAGCATCGATTTTACCCAAACTTGGCAAGATTCACACCTGGCATTCGATCCTCATGTATATGGCACATTCCAAAGAGAGCTCAGTTTTCAACAGGCAGATGAGCTGCTCACAAAGATTTGGACCCCAAAAATCGAAATCGGCAATCTCAGAGGCAGGCCCATCTCACGAGAACCATGCCTCCTCATTGATTTACACGGCAATGTCACCTATACACAGAGAATCGATGCCGTATTTACAATGAAATACAACTTAAAACCCTTCCCTTTTGATACTCAACCCTTACTCATTCAACTGGTTTCTAATCATTATGATACTTCACAGATCGAATTTACCCAGTCGCAACTCGATCTCTACAAATCCGGAATTCGAAGCACTTGCGCTATCTCGGGATGGACCGTGCATGATTTGAGCTATTCTCAGGGCAATTTCACAGGATTGGATGGGAAATTTTATCCCTCATTTGACATTCACATCAACATCACACGGAAAGCTGCTAGCTATATCTTTTCGTTCTTGCCACTTTTTTTGATTGTAATTGTCCCTACCATCTTAACTTTGTATGCTGAAGTAGATATCGGGGCCCGCCTCTCTACATGGTCAGGCGCCATTTTAGCCCTGATCGCCCTAAGTTTTACCATGCAGCTACGCTATCCAGCCCTACCCACAAACAGCATTTTAAATCAGCTTGTGGCTGTGATTTTTGCCTATGAATTTTTCATGATCTGTATCACGATGACGGTTTTCAACCCCCAAATTACGGTTAAACTGCATAACCCTTACCTTGTCCCCGCCATGAAAGGGTTCATGCGTTGGCAAATTCCCGTAATCTTTATAGCAATCGTCGCGTTTATTATAAGCATAACTATAGTGAATTCTTAGAAGGTTTGATTTGTGGGTCGATTTTTTAATTCAAAAAATATTGCCTTCAAAAAACAATTAATTCCTATAGGGACTGGCCTGCTGTTTACGTTAATTTTGGCAACGATCCTCTGGTCTAGCCCCCCCAATGCCAATAGTTGGACCAATACTTTGGAAAACCGGACCTATGATTTTCTCATCCCATCTGGAGCCTATCAAAATAAAAGTCGCATCCCTTCAGTGTCTATTGTCGATATCGATGATCAAAGCATTAATAAAATCGGTAGATGGCCCTGGCCGCGAGATCAATTGGGTGTCTTATGCACTACTATCCACAACATGGGCGCCGCCGTTATTGCATCAGACATATTATTTACCGAACCTGAAAAAAATATTATCAATGAGGTCATTACCTCCCTGCCCTCCAGCCAATCTGAAATATTACCTACTCTCAAGCAATTAAAAAGTCGATTTGATTACGATGCGATATTTGCAAAAGCCATCGGAGAGGCTCAAGTGACTTTATCTTTCGTTTTTACCAATGAACTGCAGTCCAAAGGATTACTCCCTCCTCCTTTATTAGACCTAAAAGGATCTGATGATGAGCAGCTTGCGATCACACAGATGCATAGTTATTACGCCAACCTACCCATTCTTCAAAAAGCAACCCAATATGGGGGGTTTATTAACTCTACCCCCGACAGAGATGGCATCCTTCGATACTCTCCAATTGTGATTCGTTATAACGATCTGCTCTACCCTTCTTTGGGGCTAAAGGCCGCAACCCTTTTCTTGTTTACACAAAATATCAAGCTGATTGCTCCAAAATATGGCCAAAACAAAGTTTTGGAAGGCATTCAATTGGACCCAATTACAGTCCCCACAGATCCTTGGGGCAGGATGTTGATCCCCTATCGAAAAGCTCCCTTTACCTTTCCTAAAATCTCTGCAGCAGATGTGCTCGAAGGGAAAGTAAAGGCAGAACTTCTTAAAGACAAACTCGTTTTCATCGGCTCTTCTGCCACTGCTATTGGAGATTTAAAAGCTACCCCCTTAGCCTCACTAACCATGGGCACCGAAATCCATGCATTCATCGCAGCAGGAATTATCGATCGCTATTTACCTTATAAACCTACTTGGGGCAAAGGGGTCTCCTTCATAGGAGTATTGGCAGTCGGAACACTATGTGCAATTGTTTTCCCTCTTTTAGGTCCATTGCTATTGACCCTTGCAACAGCGATATTTTCTTCTGCAATCTGTGCCATAGTGTATTTCCTTTGGACCTCTGATTCGCTAGTGATTCCTCTAATGTTTCCTTTCATTACCGTTTTGTTTATTTACCTTTTCAATCTGATCTACGGCTATTTTTTCGAAATAAGACGGGAACACGAAATCAAAGAGAGATTTTCCCAATTTGTTCCTCCTGATTATGTCAATATCATGCTCAAGGAAGGAGGAGATCTTAGCATGGAAGGAGAGAGCAAAGAAATCTCTGTTTTATTTGCCGATATTCGCAATTTTACACACCTTTCAGAAAATATGAAGGCATCCGAATTAAAGCAGTTTCTTAACTCCTATTTAACACCTGTCACACAAACCATCTTCGAACATCGAGGAACTATCGATAAATATGTCGGGGATTTAGTCATGGCATTTTGGGGAGCGCCTCTTCCCGATCCGAAACACGCTATCGATGCAATTGCCACAGGATTTGCCATGCAAGAGCGCGTTAAAGCTTTGAATGTGGCATTTCAAAAACAACATCTTCCGTCTATACAAATCGGTGTGGGGATCAACACAGGAATTGCGAGTGTAGGCGACATGGGCTCGGAATTTCGGAGGGCCTATACAGTCCTCGGAGATCACGTCAACGTAGCGTCTCGACTGGAAGGAATTACTAAAGTTTATCACGTCGACATTTTGGTTGGAGAAAACACTTGGCAGCAGGCCAAAGAAGATTATCTCTTTAGAAAAATAGATCAGGTTATGCTCAAAGGAAAGACTAAAGGAATCTATATCTATCAACCCATTTGTCATAAAAATCAAGGCACTTCCCTCGTGATCGCAGAGCTACAAAAATATGACCAAGCGTTAGAGCTTTATTGGAAACAAGAATGGGATAGTGCAGAAAAACTCTTGCTTGAGTTAAAGGGCTCATCGCCACAAAACACTCTCCTCTATGATGTGTTTTTAGCAAGAATTCAGGAATTTCGGACTCATAAACCACCCGATCATTGGGATGGAGTGCATATCCTCAAGGAGAAATAGGAAAATGCGAGCTTTATTCAAACTATGCTTTTTAGCATTTTGTGGTGCAGGATTTGCACAAGATGCAACCTCTGTAGGAAAAGTCATCGCTACCGAAGGGGTTGTCACAGCCGGCACCAGACGCCTTACCAGAGGAGCTTCTATTTTTCTGTCTGATGTGGTTACTACAGCTATCGGAGCTAAGGCCCAAATCCGATTCACTGATGGAAGCATTGTCAACCTCATCGCAGATACCAAATACCAGATCAATCAATATGCATTTAGCGATGCAGAAAACAGCATTTTTGCCACTACCTTGCTAAAAGGGGGGCTTCGTACGGTCAGTGGAGAAATTGGCAAAGTGTCACCAGAAAAATACTCGATTGGCACCCCGACCGCAACACTTGGAATTCGCGGCACGTTATTTATGATCAACATCGCTCAAGGGAGCGTGTTTTTTGGAGTAGATACAGGCAGCATCACAGTTACTAATAATGCTGGATCTTTGTCTTTGAATGCCGGTCAGTATGTACGCGTACCATCGTCCAATACACTAGATACTATCACTGAAATCAGGCCTGCGCAATTGAGCGAAAATATATTTACCACGCCCACCGGTGGAGAATCTTTGGAAAGCACCGAAGCCTCTATTCAAGAAGGCCCTGAAGAAGTTCCTTCCGAAGCGCCAACAGAAGGGGAGGTAGAGGAAGAACCTGCTCCCGAATCGGGAAATACTGAAGAAGTGGACACTGCGCCGAACGGCGGGGAGCCCGCATCCGCCGGGGAAACGGAGGACTACACGCCTCAACTATTGCAAGAAAATCAACTCGAACAACAGCAGCAACGGCCTTAAGAGGCCGTTATGCACAAATGCACTCAAAATTTAGTTTTTGGCAACGCGCTTTGGAGTCGAAAAGCAATCAAAAAAATCCAGAAAATCGCCGAATTCTAACACTCCTAAAACCTTTAAAAATTATTGCATGAATATCCTGTAACCATTACTGTTTCTAGAAACTTTCTATATTGGGCCTCTTACGGAGCAAATCTCGTTAGCTTGCGCGTTGCGCAAAGCCCAATGTTGAACTCATTTGTGTATAGGAGATTGGTGTGACCAGAATGTTGTTGCTCAGCACGGTTGTTATTTGTTCTATGACCAGCTATATCCGCGAGGCGCATTCGCTTGATGAGCTACCGACATTGTCCGTCGATGATGCTGCAAGTGACATCGAAAAAGATTTTATCGCTACCCCCCCCTTTTTTGCTAAACTCAATAATACGCCCTCTCAGTGTGATACGGCACCTCCAACCTTAAATCCTCCTCCACTACAACCCGTCTATTATACACCAGATTTAGTATTCAATCTAGGAACGACTAAAATCGGCTTTTATGGGTTTATCAAAGCCGATTACATCACCGAAACCCGCATTACCGGAAACACAACTGATGTAGCTCCCAATACTGTACCTTTAGATACCGACCTCGCAGATCGCCACACCCAAACGCTCTTAGATGCACGTTCTTCACGACTTGGTATTAAAGTGGAGGATACATCAAACGATGTCTCTATGTGCGGAGGACTCGAATTTGACTTCTACACAACGAGCAGTGACAACATATACGGCAACGCAGTTTCGACCAACGGCCGCCTGTGCAGACTACGCCTTGCTTATGCATTAGGCGAAACTCCCTCTCACTTTCGCTTTCTAGTCGGCCAATATTCTGCTCTACCCATGCAAGATCCGGAAATCCCCATGCCAACGCGCGTGAACTTGATCCATTATCCAGTCGGCGCCGTCGATTCCCGCCAACCACAATTTAGGCTTGGATACAAACACCCCCTAAATGATATGGCGCACCTTCAATATGAAGTCAATGCAGAAGCTCAAGGATACACTATTGCACCAGCTTATGTGACCCCAGAAGGGGGCTCTACAACTCAGGCAAGCGAACAAAAATGGCCTCTCTTTAACGCTAAAATTGCGTATCTATCACAGCCTTTTAACTTAGAAGTAGCGGGTTCCGTTTCTAGAGCTTATGCCATTACCGACGTATTGGGAAACCGGCTGGACGCCGCCGTTTGGGGAATCATCACAAATGCAAGCTTGCACTGGAAAAATCTAACGCTATGGGGCACGCTTCATCATTGGGTCGGATTGACCGGGCTTACCTCAGGTTATTTTAATCAGATGGCTATCGTGAATAATCAGTTATTACCAGCCAAAGCCAATGGGGGAGCGATCGCTTTGCGTTGGGATTTCATTAAATCAAAGCTTTGGACTGATATCATGTACGGAACAGAACGGTGCAACCATATTTCTAACTCTGCAAATTTTAGCGGCACCAACCCCAAAAACATGAATGACTTTCGCATTAACTTGATTGGTGTACTCTTAAAGCGATGGAATATTGGCATCGAATACGAGCGAAATAAAGTAGAAACATTCGATGAAAATCTGGGCACCGATCACATCATCCACATAGGCGTCTGGTATGCTTTTGGAGCGTCCTAATTCAATCACTCCTCTCCCGCTGAATTTGTATATAAAGCCTATCCAACGCTGGGTATAATTTAGTGTAATTTGAAAAGAAATCCTACCATCCCCAAAACGTTAAATCCAACAACCCCTAATATAGCGTGCGCTAATATGCATCCATATAAGTTATGAGTTCGGGAATAAAGCCATCCAAACCCAATTCCTGCAAAGAGCACAATCAGCCCTAAATATACTGAAAACATCACGTGTATTGAACTGAAAATCAAATTAGACACAAAAATAGAGACGCCCACCCGATGCTTATTGGTTAAAAACCTCTCTAAGATACCTTGTAATCCTCCTCGCGTAAACAACTCTTGAATCGGAACGAAGAAAAGCACATAAACTGAGCTCACCACACTCCAATACCCCCAGTTTTGATCTTGTTTGTTTGCAATCATGGCAAAAGGATCAAAAAAAGGTCTTTTCTGCAAATACCAATGAAAGTGCAGCATAAGCAATTTTAAACCCGCTCCAATTAAAACTCCAACAAGAGCAAATAAAAATCCCTCTTTCAGCCCGCGCCATAAATTTTTTGTAGTAATGCCTAACTCGTTCCAAGGCAATTTGAATCTTTTGACTAAAAAATAAAAACTACTTCCCATAGCTAACGTCAGAGGAATGCTGACGAGGGATGTGTTTGGTACAACCCGCAAAAAGTATCTCAACCAGCTGAATGAATAAATAAACAAGGTAGTAATTGTAACAATAGCAATAAAAAAGAGCCCCAAATTAGTGCGCATTTGAAATTCTGAGAGCTTCCCTCTCAATTCACTGAGAGCGATGTCATTTGTATGTCGCAGTCTTTGTGCAGTATTTTCTGCAATATGAAAAAAGACGCTTGCATATTCTGGGTTCTGTTTAACAGAGCGTTGGAGCTCTTCAAATAAAAGACATCGAACTTTTGATTTACACACTGCTGTAACAGACGCGGCCCTGGCCCCTCGATCAAGAAGCGCAATTTCTCCCACCGTTTCTCCAGGCAACACCTTCCCGACAAGCAATAACTCATGGGTCTGCGGCTCTTGTTTTGTAATGGAAAGCTCCCCTTCGATGAGGATGTATAGATCTCGACCGACTTCCCCCTCGCGAATTAAATAATCACCTGCCTCCAGAGACACTTCACGGCTTAGAGAATAAAAATACTCAATGTTTTGCGATGCAAGACCATGGAACAGATAGCTTTTACTAAATACCTCAAAAGAGTGTCCTTCAGGATGCGTGCCCATATTTTTTTGTATACCGAAGGGCGTCGTTATTTGTCATACACAAAGTAATAGACCTTGCATTTTTCTAGATAGCCATCTAATAGGAAGGAAAAGGAGCAACTTAAGGAGTATCTATGGAATTTATGATGGATTTTTTTGCCATGATTGGCCGTATTTGCATTGGCGGCGCATTTTTATGGAGCGCTTATGAAAAACTCAAACACTGGCAAAATACCATATCTCGCATGGAGATGAAGCATGTTCCTCAGGTAAAATTTGTAGCACCTATCGGTACAGGTTTGAAAATCATTGGCGCCGTCCTCGTACTATTAGGATGGCATGCACATCTTGGAGCTTTACTCCTATTGATCGTAGCGATTCCCCTAACTTATTGGGCTCATGCATTTTGGAAAATGCACGGTCCAGAACACGCCATAGAGCGCGCTATGTTTATCAAAGAGGTTGCAATCATTGGGGGCTTATTTTTAATCTTAGCAATGGGTGGCGGACATTTTGCTATAGGCGGCTAATACCAATCGCAAGAACTAGCTTCGCATTTCAGCGCGTCAAAGAGCCGAAAATCGCATATCGAAAGTGGCATTGTATTGAATTAATACTATGTAACTTGCGCTGCGTGATCTTCGGCATCTTTGACGCGCTTAAGATGCGATTTGAACGAGTTGCTCAAAAGCGCTTTTTACCTTTTTGACTGAAATAAATTTCTGCCATAGGCGATCCCTCAGCCGGAATCCTCGAATATTAGGAATCCAAGAACTGGGGGTTACAACAACGCCTTTATGGAAACTGGGAGCCCACATGTTAGCCCATGCTTTTCTACGACAAATGGTTAGAGTCGAAATGCCCAAAGCTGACGCGAGATGACCTAGTCCTGAATCATTACCAATATGGTATCCAGATTCGTATATAAACCGGGCCAGCGCATCAAGAGTGGGAAAAATCGCTACATCGCAACCGACCCCCTCCCATTCGGTTTTTTCTTTTCCCCCTGGCACAAACACTGGCTCATAACCCAGCAATTTCAAATCTTGTGCTAATTTTACAAATTTATCCCGGGGCCAATTGCGAGAAACCTTAGCACTTGTGGGATGGATCACAACCCGCTTAGGCCACTTTTTCAAAATGAGCCCTGGCAAGGGGATAAAACCATTGCTGCGAGTCAACTTAGGAAGGTGTAAAATTTTTTCGCAAAACAATCGCATGTTTTCTGCAACCGATCGCCCTGGATCCGTCTGGCAGTCTGAATAATAAGGTTCATTGACTATATTGCTGGATGGGTAAAGATAGAGGACCTTTACTTTTTCAGGAAATCGCCGCTTCCCCTCCTGCACCAACTTACGCGTCCACTCATCTGTATCGTTATGGACCACAAAAAAATAATCATATGCCTGAAGTACTTGCGCCAATCCTTCCATCGATGGATAAGGGCGTACCTCGAGATGAGGAAACCAATTTCCCATCGACTCCATAAGGTTGTGATAGGTGACTACTTTCCAACCATTTAACTGCAAGTTATTGGAAAGAACTAAAGAATTCACCCCATCGCCTAGCCCATTATGGCAAAAAACCGCAGCGCGCTGTCCCATAACACATACCAATTTGGGCCATTCTACCCATGTTCTGTTTTGCCTCAAAGAGAATTTAAAATCTCTTTGTGCTATGGGAACGTTTGGAGGAAAGCCAATGACCCATCGACCCCAGTATAACATGAGACTAGAGGGCAGAGCCACCATGACCTTTGCTCTGCGTCAAGCGCTAGAAATCTTACAAATGCCTCAACTAGAACTTGGGCAATGGCTGCTCAATGCAATAGAAAAAAATCCCCTTATCGAAATTATAGAGCGCCCCACAAGACCCTACTGCGATATGGATCTTCCTGCCACCATCTCATTAAGGGAGCGCTTGTTACAACAAATCCGAGACACTTTATCTAGCAATCTCGAAAGACATATCGCCCAGCAGTTATTAGAGCTCCTCGATGAAAAAGGATTTCTTCCGCCAGAGTCAGTCACTGCAACTTCTGACCCTCTGGTCAGGCAAGTGTTATCCGTTTTACAAACATTTGATCCACCTGGAGTTTTTGCAAGAAATCTACAAGAATCCTTTCTTATACAACTCAAAATCATTGGCAAAATGGACTCTCCCAGTTATCTGGTCGTCAAAGAGTGTTTCGACGATTTTTTGCATAGTCGTTATGAAAAAATCAAAAAGCAGCTCCAGATCTTAGAATTAGGAGACGTCATTCAAACGCTTTCGCGACTCTCTCGTAGACCTGCAGAAGTCTTAGCCACAGAACCTGTTTCTCCTATCATCCCAGATCTTAGAATGGAACCAGTGGACGGGGGATGGACTGTAGAACTTATTGAGGATCATTTACCGCAACTTCACCTACGCCAAGACTATTTATCCTTAGAACCTGCGACAAAAGAGGAAAAATTCGTGCTGAGGGAATTAAAAACAGAGGCAAAGTGGATCTTGCGCTCTTTGAGCCGCAGGCGCAAACTGATCTTGGAAATCGGTCGCTACCTTCTTTGCAAACAAGCCCATTTTATCGATCAAAAAGGGCCCCTTTCCTTAATTACAACGAAAGCGCTTGCAGAAAAACACGAATTGCACGAATCCACTATCTCTCGCATCTTACAAGGTAAATACGTTGCAACTCCACGAGGTGTAATAGCGCTGCGCTCCTTGGTATCCTCCATCCCAGAAACTGTGGGAGCCAAAGAGCTTCTCGCAAAACTTGTGCAAGGAGAAGACAAACAAGCTCCTTTAACAGATCAGCAACTGGCCACCAAATTAACGGACCTTGGGATGGTCATTTCCAGAAGAACCATCGCTAAATATCGCATTCAATTAAAAATTGGTGCAGCCAATCAGCGAAAAAATGCGTTCACAAATCGACCTTAGACATGATGATACTGTGATCGGAGCCTGCGTTTGCATTAAACTCAGTATCGCGATAGCCCACGTCTAAAACATGAGAGGAAATGTGCTGCCCATTTGCGACAAAAGTGTAGTCCAAAACCTGTGGACCAGATTGCGGTCCTCCTGTCCATTCTCTACACTTGTGATTGCCTCCCCAAGTAGGAATGCCTACAACTTCCGCATCTCTTTGAAGCTGGAGCCCGGGATGTGTTGCCACAAAATCATCCCACTCAGCTTCATCTAAATTGAGATCTCCTGTCAAGATTACCTTTTTAGGAGAAAGTCCTCCAATCTCACCCTTGTGGATAAAGGTCTTAAAGCGAGAAGTTGGCTCTAAATCGCGGCTCTCAACTACGACATCTGAAATCGAAGTCATTACCTCTAACACACTACTCATGCAAACACCTGCTCTAATAATTCTGGGTTCACTAGATTTCGCCCTGATAGACGCTCTAACACGCTGACTGGAGATTTTTCAGGGCATAGCAAGGCGCTTGGATGGATCAAAAAGGTTTGCTCCAAAGCATATTGACCGGCCAATGCTGCATGAGACACCTGATCTGTAAACACGGCCCAGCAAGAACCCGGAGGAAATTCCCAATAATCCTTCGGAGCGCTCTCTTGAAACCTGCAATTTTCCTTCATAAAGTGATGCATCTTCAACATAAAAGCATCATAAGGAGAGCGCAAAGGCACCTTCACTATGGTGGACTGCAAAAATTGCATGACCTTTCGAGTTAATCGCCCTTTCAGCCCGTAGTCCACGCTTTGCGGCACGGATATTTCTTGCGCAAATTCTTGAGCCAACTGCGCAAATCCTTTTGAGGTCGCCCAGCTGCGGTTTTCTGTTGGATTAATGTTCGTAAAAAATCGCAAAATGCGAGCTCCATGAAGTGGCCTTGTCGGGAAAGCATCTACATGCAAAAGATCATTCCTTGCCCTCAAACGCAACTTCCTCCCTTTTTCTTGGAAAGGTCGAAAGCTCGCATAGTCGAGCTTCCAACTCTTCGAATATGGCTCTAATACCGCTTGCAAAAATGCACTTACTCGATGCGAGTAACTTCTCAAAATGTCTTTCAACTTTTCAGCTGCTATTGCGTCGCGTGTCTCATGATTTGTAATCTGATCTACGTGAGGCTTATAAGCGATATTTTTCCGAAGAGCTGAGCCTCCTTGCTTTTGCTGCAACAAAAAAGAGATTTCTTCTTGAGGAAAATCAAATGGCGTAGTTGGGAAAAACAAAATATTGCCATCTTCTAAAGCCTCGCAATATTTAAAGCGGTTTTCTGGTCGATTCCACTCTCCGTCAAGCACAACAATTTTCTTTGCCATAGCTCTCTCCTAAATAGTTTTTCAGAACTCTCCAACGCAAACACTGTTTTGTTTTTGCATATTCTTGAATGTTGATCCCTTTTGCAAAACAGACAATTTCTTTATCTGTTAAACGCAATAAAATGGCCCGAGTCTTACCCGAATCTCCCACCACAGCTTGAATTTGCATTCCTGCTTTCCGCAGCAAAAAATGACCCCGTATCAACCTTGTAAAGCCAAGCACTACCCAAATCAATGCACCAAGAGAAAAAAGGGGAGCCATGACCCCTCCTAAGGCAAGGAGTACAAACACCCAAGCCTCCCAGGGGCGTCTTAAAATGGGACCTAAGACCCTGCGCCATTTTTTTTCAGAAGTCATGTAAGCAAAGAACTCCTCAAAGCGATCTTCATTAAACGCCGCCCGCACGGCGTGGATCGCCTCATGAGCCAAAATCTCTTCCCTTCTGTAGAGTCCTAAATACCTTCCCTTGCGCAAGCCCTCGCATAGCTGCACCGCCTGAAGCTTGCCCGCCTCAATCCAAGCGGCAGCCGCCTCCCAAAAAGAGAGCGATCGATTCGAATAAAATGCGCAAATGTAAAGCGGTTTTACATGAAAGATGTTGAACAGCATTTCGCGTACCCATTCCCAATGCGAGCTAGGAATCCATGTGCCCTCATCAAAGCGTTTTTTGAGACCTTGAATCCGGTTCAAAAATACACTTTCCTCTTCTTCAGGCCCTGGAATAAAACCGCTTCGGTCATAGGCAAAAAGTTCTTGGTCGGTCATGGCAAATATTATGAAGGATGTGGACATTATTTTTCACAATTCTTCCTAGAAAAAGACAAATCCGCTACCATCGACCGTTTTTGGGGACTGTATATATGGGCAAAGCCCTAGTCATTGTAGAATCACCAGCGAAAATCAAGACGCTCAAAAAATTTCTCGGCGGGAATTATATTTTTGAGTCCTCGGTTGGCCATATTCGAGACCTGCCTCAGCGCGAGTTTGGTATTGATGTGGAAGAGGATTTCCAACCGAAGTATGAGCTCCTTCCCGACAAAAAAGAGGTCGTGAAAAAACTGCAAGATGCAGCCAAAAAGGCGGACATAGTCTATCTCTCCCCCGACCCTGACCGCGAAGGGGAAGCTATTGCTTGGCATATCGCCTCCATTTTACCAAAAGGGGTGAAGTTCAAAAGAGCCCCCTTTCAGTCCATCACCAAAGATGCCGTACAAGAAGCGCTTGCACACCCACGCGATATCGATATGGATCTCGTCGATGCGCAGCAAGCACGGCGCCTACTCGATCGCATTGTAGGATATAAAATCTCCCCAATCCTCACTCGTCGAGTCAAGCGAGGGCGCAATGGAACTTCTGCAGGACGCGTGCAGTCTGTTGCCCTCAAACTCGTTGTAGATCGAGAAAAAGCGATCGATGCTTTCGTTCCCGTTGAATATTGGAACATCGGAACGATTTTACACCCCAAAACAGAAGATCGCACTTTTCCTGCAGCATTGTTCACTGTCGATGGGCTCAAAATAGAAAAAGAGCGCGGCAATAAAGAGTGCTTTTTGATCCCCGACGCGAAAACGGCTGAACTCATCAAGGCGCGCTTGAAAAAAGCCTCTTATAAAGTTGCGGCCGTCGAGAAAAAAGAGAAAAAACGACACCCCGTCCCTCCCTTCATCACCTCTACCTTGCAACAAGAGGCGAGCCGCCATTACGGGTTTTCCGTATCTCGAACTATGAACATCGCCCAAAGCCTGTACGAAGGGGTCGATATGGGACCAGAATCGGAAGGTCTGATCACCTATATGCGTACCGATTCTTTCAACATTGCTCCAGAGGCCATCGACAGCGCACGGAAATATATTCTCAAACAATTCGGAAAAGAATACCTGCCAGATCAGCCAAAGGTATATGCATCCAAAAAATCGGCGCAAGAGGCGCACGAAGCGATTCGCCCTACTAGCCTTTCGAGAGATCCAGAAAAAATCCGCCAGTTTTTGGATATCGATCAATATAAACTGTACCTCTTGATTTGGAGGCGTTTTATCGCGTCCCAAATGAATCCAGCAATCTACGACACAGTCTCTGCCGACATAGAGACAAATCAAAACATCGTATTGCGAGCCACGGGATCCGTCATCAAGTTCAACGGCTATTTAGCCGCTTATGAAGAAAAGCGCGATAAGGGCGCTCTTGAAGATGATGATGAAAATGCCAAAATCCTCCCGCCTTTAGAGGTTGGCATGCCTCTTGTGCTGGACGATGTGACAGCGAGCCAATCTTTCACAAAACCGCCTCCTCGCTTTACAGAAGCCTCCTTAGTCAAAGAACTCGAGCGACTGGGCATCGGCCGCCCCTCTACTTACGCGGCCATTATGAACAAAATTCAGAGCAGAGATTATACGACTAAAGAAAGTCATGCTCTTAAACCTACAGAGCTTGGCAAAGTCATTTGCGAAATGCTCGAACAAAACTTCCCGCCCATCATGGACGTAACTTTTACAGCTCAAATGGAAGATCAGCTCGAAGAGGTGGCTGAACACCATAAGAACTGGAAAGAACTCTTGCGCGAATTCTGGAAAGATTTTTTCCCCTTGGTTGAAAAAGCGGAAAAAGAGGCAGTAGTCCCCAAAATTTTAACAGATCTGGATTGCCCCAAATGTGGCCATAAATTGCAGAAAATTTGGTCTCGCAATAAGTATTTTTACGGCTGCTCTCACTACCCAGATTGCGATTTCACAGCTCCCATAGAGGCGATCTCGTTTAATAAGGAAGATTACGACCCTAATTTTAAAG
>JAKAFF010000115.1 GCA_021818045.1 bacterium | reverse complement strand
TAGCATAAGTGTATATCCGGCTAAATGCCGAAGCCAGTTGAAATGCCAAATTTTGGTTGCCTTGCCTTTCCAAAATACGCATTAATTCATGCAAATTGGGATTGCTAAGTTGTTGAAATCCAATAATTGTAAAGATGATGTTTCGGAACTGCTCATCATACGCGCCGTTGCTTTGATAATCTTCTAAGTTTGCAGAAAGTCTTCCTCCCCCTAAATTGTCTTTAAGCCGGATGGCTGCTTGAGCAATGGCATAATAGGGCCCTTCTGGATCTACCACGGGTCGCTTATTTCTAAACAGCGCAAGTGCATGATGCTCGATTATATCAGCAGCTTTGTTTGGACAGGCCCGAGCAAGGAAGAGGAAATCTGCTATTCTCATGTTGTAAGGATAGTTCACCCATCTGTCTGCTCGAAGATCTTCCGCCATTTGGTTGAGCATTTCAGGGCTTAATGCCCTGTTTTCAAGGTTTGCTACGATGTGGGCACGGAGTGCTGGGTCTAATGGCATATTTGCAAGACCAAAGGGTCTAGCCACTATCGGAGCTCTCGGAATGGGTATGCCAAACCTGCGGTTTAACATGGCCGCATTTTGTTGTGCGGCTGCGGAAAAAAGGCGCCCCACGCCCTGAAAAAGGTGAATAAAGAAACGCCCTATAGCATCAAAAACATAGCGCACTGCCGCCGCAATTTTTTTCGCCAACGTTACAAAAGTATCCGTTATCACCCGGGCAACCAGGCCAACAGTCCTAACAACAGGATATACGCAGCAGCTCACTCGCCCTCCCTCACTATGACTGCATCGCCCGCTGGATCAGGGTGATCTTCCCCTACTTGCTGGTTGGTCTGTTCTATTACATCATACCGATCACCTGCTCCTAGCGCTTCAGTAATGAGATGATCACACTGTTGTATGCTTCTGCAAACAACTACCTCTGTTAGATCCGGAAGGGATTTATACAGATAATACCGCGGTTCTCCATGAATGCTGTAATCTGCAATGATCGCGACGGAAGATTGCACTCTATCATCTTCTTGAGACCTATATGCAATGGCATAAAACCCCCTATCAAGATTTTCCTCCAAAGCGATACATTCCAAAAGACGCAGCCACCGCGGCAGGGACATCCGAGCATCCTCTACTCCTGCTAGCCGTTCGTTGAAGCCCTCTGCTTGATCAAAATTTATGGGAAGCTGCGGGGCCCTTTGTTGAATGGATGCTTTTAGCAATTCTTGTATGCATGAATCTGTGACCTTTATCCTTGCATGCAGACAAATCATTAGTGATCGAGCAAAATGACAGGCGGCTTGCATCGGCGCTTCCGGGTTCTCTTCGGTAGGTAAGGCAACTTCTGCAATCCGATAGGTTTTTGTCATTTGTGCGTTAGAAAATTCCTGCGGCACACAGCAAAGATATTTGCGAATAAAATGAACAACTGTCCGAATAGATTGCAAAAACACATCGGCTACTCGCCTCAGTAGGTTCTTTGCTGGGGCTGCAGGAGCGACCCCTGCTGCTGCAGGTGGCGCCGCTTGGAGAGCTGCGGCTCGAGCAGGGGCACGGTGGAGAGGTCCTTCTCCTGGGAAGGGGGCAAATGCGGGTGCATGCAAAAGAGGTGCAGCATTATCCCGCAAGGGAAAGTCCCCTTCCGCATCTACTAAAGCAACACGTCCCCGTAGCACGTCCATGCGAGGGGGAGTTACTAGAGCCACTTGCAACTCACGCCATATAGGTGCTAGGTACTGCTCTTGCACGTGGTTTATTTCAAAGACGGGGTTTTGGTTGTGTGCCTGCATGGTTGCGATGACAACACGTCTCAGGTTCTGGTACTCGTCTGGAGTTGTTGGAAAGGGCTGCGCTGCTAACACTGCTCTTGCTGCGGCGATCAACTCTTGTCTAAGGGCGGGGGCCATATTACACCTGTTTTTTTGAGATCCGGAGATTCTCTTGGATTTGTGGGATTTTTTGCACGAAAAATCTTTTGCTTTTTTCTTTTTTCTAAGGAGGCGCTATACTGAAGTGAATTGATCAACCACTGGAACTTGTGTCTTATGAAAATCATCCATTCCTTAGGTCACCTCGTCGGAGGGACTCTCCTCATCGCGGGAACAACCATAGGCGTGGGTATGCTAGCACTCCCCGTTGCAACAGGTCCTGGAGGGTTTGTCCCATCCATGACGATCTATCTGGTTTGCTGGGCGTTTATGCTTTGCACGGGATTGCTCTTGGTTGAGGTGAGCCTGTGGCTGCCGAAAGATACCAGTTTTATCTCGATGGCCCAACAGATTTTAGGCCCTTTTGGAAAGGCGATTTTTTGGGTTGTGTATTTGTTCCTTTTTGTAACGGTCATGATTGCCCACGCTGCAGGGGGTGGGGCGGTACTTCTCGATATTACAGGATGGACGATTCCAAACCCGCTTGCTATTTTGATCTATACGACAGCTTTGGCCCCTATTGTGTACTTGGGCGCCCACTCGGTCGATCGATTGAATATCGTTTTAATTAGCGGGGTTGTCGTCTGCTACTTGGCCTTTATTTTTGTCTCTTCTGGATGGGTGGATCCTAAACTTCTCAAATACGCCGATTGGAACAAATCGTGGCTGGCTTTGCCCATTTTGTTCACGGCATTTACCTACCAAGTGATTATCCCCACCTTGATGACTTATATGGAGCGCAATGTGCGAAAGGTTCGCCTCGCTATCTTATTTGGTTCCTCTATCCCCCTTGTCATCTATCTGATTTGGGAGCTGCTCATCTTAGGAATAGTTCCCCATGAAGACCTTTTTAAGGCAAGCCTGCTTGGACAAAATGCAATCGGTCCGCTTAAAGAAATTGTGCCTCAAGTATTTAGTATTGGCAAATACTTTGCCTTTTTTGCCCTCACAACCTCTTTTGTCCCTTTGGCTCTCTCTTTTTTCGACTTTTTGGCAGATGGCTTTCGCTGGAAAAAAGATGGGATGCATAGGCTCTTTTTGACCCTTATTGTCTTTGGGGGGCCCATGCTCATCGCCATTTTTTACCCAAATATTTTTTTAGTAGCTTTAGGCTATGCAGGAGGCATTAGCTGCGCCTTTTTATTTGGTCTTATGCCACCTATTCTCGCTTGGGTTGGGCGCTATGTTAAGAAATACCCCTGCGCCGGCAAACAACTTCCGGGAGGCAAGCCTGTTTTGGTCGGTTTAATGTGTTTTGCCCTATTTATTTTGATCGCCGAAGTGGCTCAACACATTGTATAAGGGGAAAATATGGCAAAAGATCCTCAAATTGTAGCTTTTTTGGAAGCGCGTAGCGATACGGTCGAAAATTTAGAGGCAATTGAGCTGAGTTTGGCGCGCTGCATCGATGAAGGAATGATGGATCTAGAAGATGCTTACTATAATGAGCTTTTATCTTTGATCGATAAGGCGAATTTATCGAAAAATTGGGAGGAGCTTCAAGAGGTGATTGCACGCGCTAAAATTTTAGAGATCGATGTGGCGGCATGGCTTTCAGGACATGGGCGAACGAGCATTTCCCTCCCCTGGCCCACTTTGCAAAGAAAATAGCGCTAAAATGGCGGCAGTGGCTTGCGCGACATTGAGCGATTCGATCTTGCCTGCCATGGGTAGGTAGATGGATTTGTCCGATTTTTTTTGCAAAAGAGGCTGGATCCCCTCCCCTTCTGACCCAACGATTAAAAGGGTCTTCTCAGCAAATGTAAAATCATAGGCCGACTGCGCTTTGGAATCTAAGAGCGTGGCTACGACTTCATATCCCGCCTCTTGGAATTGTTCTACAGCTGTTGCAAGGTTGGAGACGCGGATTAAGGGCAAAAGTTCGCTTGCCCCGCAACTGGCTTTGGCTGCAACAGGGGTAAGGTCAGAGCCCCTGTTCTTAGACCAAACAATGGCTGCTGCTCCAAAACACTCTGCACTGCGCAAAAGAGCTCCAAAATTTTGAGGATCAAAGATTTGATCGAGCATCAGCACGAGGGCGTGTTCACGCTCTTTTTGCAAAAACTGTTTAAGATCGAGGTAGGTGCGTTGTTTGATCTGGGCTACCAGCTGTTGGTGGGAGTCGGATTGGACCATGCGGCTTAAGCGATCGGCGCTTGTATAAGAGATGGGGATCCCTTTTCGCTCGCATTCGGTTAAAAGATCGGAGCGTTTAGATGCTACTGTATAGATGTGGAGTAGTTTTTCGGGCGCATGGCGCAGCAATTCTTGGATTGCATGCACGCCCATGATTAAGGGCTCTGACATTAAAATATCCTCATAAACTGCAACCAGCCAGAAACGCTCGTCTCTCGCAGCTTTAAAAATTGTTTTTCGTTTAAGTACGAGGCTCGGTGAACGTCAGCATCCACTACACGAGTGGAAAAATAGTTGAGGCGTCCTCCAAGACCTATCCTCCAAACGGCGGATGTCTTCCAATCCATCTGAGCCCAAGCGCTTTGCCCCATATTTCCAGAAGAGCAGCTCTTCACCGAGCGATAGAGATCTCCCGAAAGGACAGAATGCATCCTGTTGCTAAGGATATTATAGGCGTATCCCACATTGAACGCTAGATTGCCGAGCGGTTCAATGGTGAACTGAGCCCCAAACAAAAAGCCGTTCCACACCAGCCTCTGTTGGTTTAGTTGCTCAAAGTGGCCGCTATATCCGAGAAGGGGGGTGAGGATGACCGAATAGAGCCTGTCTGCCGTTAGGTTGACTGCGTAGCCAATATACCCTGATGCATCAGCTGCCCACCCATGGGTGTCGGTGCAAGTAGAGATGGGGACTGTTTCAACGAGATCTCCCCTTCCAAAGGCGGCGTATGATCCGCGAACGCAAAATGCAATGTCCCTTTGAACGATTTGAAAACTCAAGCCGTTTTCCCAAAACTGGACGTCTTTGTAAAGCGTGCTGTATGTGACGCTTGGATTGTTTAAATGCCAGTGGATTCGATCGTTTCTATATCCAGAAAAATAAAAGATAGAGAGAGGCTCATTGACAGAGGCCCATAAGCTTATACCAATCGTAATAAATAACTTCACATTTAAGCTGCGTGAAAGCTGCCGACAAATCGCACATCGCAAGTGGCATAGTATTAATTCAATACAATGCCACTTGCGATGTGCGATTTTCGGCGCTTTGACACGCTTAAATATGAAGTTATTTATTACGATTGGTATTACGGAAATCATCAAAAACCATATTCTCGTGACTACTCCCTCGCCTAAAGGCGAAGGCTTCTAGGGATTACTCCCAAGCCATCTAATCCGAGGGCCAAAATATTT
>JAKAFF010000114.1 GCA_021818045.1 bacterium | reverse complement strand
GTTCGCTCTAGCGTATAGGCGTGCACGCCATCTGACCCAAAATGGCGCTCTTGGGTCACATGACCCCACTGATCATATGTATATTCAGTTTTGTGAATGAGTTGATCGTTCCAGTCCCGTTTCTCAACAGTTTTGACTTTGTGCAGATGGGGACTTGTAGTGTAGAGAGCATAAGAGGTTTTGGTTTGGCCAACTTCTTGTTCTGCAATCAAATTGCACGCCTCGTCGTATTGATAAAGGGTTTGGCGCAAGAGCTGGCCATTGATCCAAGTTTCTTTGAGAGTCAGTAAATGCGTATTGCCGAGATAGGCCCATCGATACTCCAAATCATCGTCATGGATCTCAGATACGAGCCGGTTTTGATCAAAAGCGCGCCGGATAGAAAAAGAGCCAAAATCCCCTTCTACCGTTTCTTGCAGGGGATTGCCCGCTTTGTCGCTCACGAAACGCTTAGCAAAAATAAGGGCGCCGCTTCCATCTTTGGTTTCGATGCTCTTGATGTGCTGTTTGTCGTCGTAGGAATAGACTTTTTGGTTGATGCAGCGTCCATCTTGCAAATGTTCTACTTTTGCCAAAAGTAGCTGCTGATTGAAATGGTACACTACTTTTTCTGCATCAGGATAAAGCACTGTTGTCGTCCCAGCGCGTTTCCCTGCAATAGGGGGATCATAAGACAATTCGATGGATCCCGATGGCGTTGTTAATTTTCGAACTCGACAAAGCTCTCCCTTGGGCTGCCAGTAATCCCAATGGATGGGAAACCTTTGCGCATCATAAAAGCTCAAAAGATGCCGATCGTTGTAGCCTATCTTGTTAGAGTAAATCGGATTTTTAGCATGGGTTAATAGAGAAAAGTAAAATTCGCCCTTTTTTTTCTTTTTGCCCTCTTTGAATTTTTCTATGATGGTATGCGGCTCGTAAACTTCTTGGGCGTCTCTCCCATCCGATCCTCTGTAATGAAAGGGACCTATTTGCTCGATCACAGCATAGGTATATCGGCCACTTAAATCAGTTGCTGCGATCTTTTGCAAATTCGCACCATTGTACATATATCGGATCGCTTTGCCATTGGGAAGCAGCTCGCACTCTAGTTGGTATAGCCAAGGCAAAACCTTTTGGTAGATCCTCTTCACGCCGTCTAGTGAAAAAACATGTATTTGCATGCCCTCTACCACAAGCTCGGTATTGCGCAAGTCTGCCCGAGCTTGGGGCTCATTTCCCGCTAAATTGGAGCACCCATATCCAGGCGTTCTCAAATGGCCCCGATTATTGATGATTTGGAATTCCAAAACCGTGCCATGAGGATCTCTGTACTGAAAATAAGGGGAGCGGCTGTTATACCCTGCTAGAAGATGGGGCAGCACAACCCACCCCTTTTCGCACGATTCCACACAAGCCTGTCCTAGCGCAAATCGATCTTGTGGGCTTTTCTCTGCATAAAGACCCAAAATACTTGGAGAAATATAGGTCCTTTGCAACATGAGGTCTTGCGCTCCCCTCACAAGCAAATCAGTTTGTGCTAAGGACACCTGACCCGATAGCGCTGAGACACAATTTCCCACCAATAAATCAGCATGTAAAGAGCCAATTTCCTCTGGTGCTGAAGGCATAACGTCTTCAAAAGGGGCGGCAAAAAGCCGTAAAGTATAAACAAATAGCAAGCACCAACGCACGCTTGGCCTCTCAAAACAGAGGGAGCAGCGTAACGGATAAAGTTTTTTTTACACAATCTCTTTCAAAATTTATGCCCAGTCCATGTCTTCCAAAGGGACCAGCATGGATTGGAGAACAAAGCGCATACGCTGATCCACAGAACTTAACTTCTCCTGGACTGTTTTCCAATTTGTACCGCTATTGGGGAAATATCTCTCATAACTCTCTACATCAATATCTTGCGAGCCATAATAAGGATGCAACATCGATAACAGGGCAGCCCCCTTCCCCACTGACACAAGAATTGCTGCATTCTCCCATGCTTTACATTCTTCGGCCGACTTTTTCAGGCGTAGCAATTCAGCCTCTGGATAACGGACCAAAACTCTTACTTTTTGATCGCTATTATCAGGGAAAAAACTTCCTCCTCCACCAAGAAAAATGGTGCAAGATTCTCTGCCATTGGTTACCTCAACGGCATCAGAAAAGAACCCTGCTTGGTACCTTGCGCCAGGATAGGGACAAAGAGGCCCTCTAGCACTGCCTTGAAAAAGAGGCAATCTAGCCCTCTTAACTATGGGCTTTCTTTCTTCCGGCTGTTCAACACACATGTCTGCATAAACCCGCTCGGCTGCCACCCAATAAGCAGAACCACAATTGAAATAACCCCGCCCCCCCCGCATCGAAAAACTTTTGAATACATGAGATCTGTCCCAAAGAAAAAATATGATCCAAATTGGTGCTTTGCCCAGCTGGGACCACCAAGAGAGTTTCTGCGGGAGCTATACACAAATGAGTTCAAAAGTTGGTTTTGGGCAACGCGAAAGCTGGCGGAATTCGCCTATCGTAAGTGACCCAATATTAAAAATATAGGGTCACTTACGATAGACGAATTGCGCCGCTTTGGCGCAGCCGAAAATCCAACTTTTGAACTCATTTGTGTATACAGCTTCCAATTCGTCTACTATCTTTTCTCCCGTAACAACTGTGACTTTCCAAGGACGCCTTCCCAACTCTTTTCGATATGCATTCAGTAAATTGAACATCTGGATCCTTTTTTCAACATTATGAAAATAAGGCCCAAGCACTGGATTTTGCTGATGTCCTCCATAGATCATCACCTGGCGAATCAGGTGACTGCTTAAACGTGCAACATTCATCCGAATCTTCCTATAGAAATAGTCACTCACACAAAGTCCAGCGAACCGTGCGACGCAGCCCCTCGATGAGGGTCGTACGGGGCGCCCACTGCAATTCGGTGCGAATTTTAGAAGTATCTAGAGCATAGCGATAGTCGTGACCCGGCCGATCCCGCACAAACCGAATAAGCGAGTGATATTCTCCGGGCCTTTCTTCTTGAATGATCGCGATCAATCGCTCTAGCAAAGCCAAATTGCTCAGCTCTGTGTTGCCTCCAATATCGTATACCTGACCCTTGCGCCCCTTTTGCACAATCTCCCAAATAGCCTCCACGTGATCATCGACATAGAGCCAATCGCGCACGTTGGCCCCTTTGCCATATATAGGCAGCGGCTTGCGCTCTAGACAATTGGGGATCATCAACGGGATCAATTTTTCGGCATTTTGGCAAGGTCCATAGTTATTGCTGCAATGAGACATCGTAGTAGAAAGGGCGTAAGTTTGCGCAAACGCTCTAACTAGATGATCAGAAGCTGCTTTGGACGCCGAATAGGGCGAATTGGGGCGATATTGGGAGCGTTCGTTAAACAAGCCGCTTTCCCCTAAAGATCCGTACACTTCATCCGTTGAAACGTGATGAAAATGCACATGGGGCCATTTGCGCACAGCCTCTAGCAAAGAAAGTGTCCCCTTGACGTTGGTCTCGATAAACGCAAACGCCGATGAGATGCTGCGATCAACGTGTGTCTCCGCAGCAAAGTGTACGATCGTATCGATCTCTTGTTCCGCAATCAGTTGTTCCACAAGAGCTTGGTTTAAGATATCTCCCTGAACAAAGCGATAGCGAGGGTGGTCGTGAAATCCATTGAGATAGCGTAAATCTGCGGCGTAGGTTAAAAGATCGTAGTTCAACACTGTGCCTGTGAATGCGGGAAGGCGCAATAAATAACGGATAAATGCTGAACCAATAAAGCCAGATCCACCCGTTACGAGTAGGCGAGTTGCTGGGCGCATAAAAAGTCTTTTAACGTCTTTTGCCAGTGGCGAATAGACAGATGTTTTTCAATTTTTGTCGTATCTAAAGCTGAATAAGTGGGTCTTTTGCAAGGAGCTGGGAAAAATGCCCCCGGCACGGGAACAATCGACTGCGTGATAACCGGCATGCCGAGCGCCAGAGCCGCTTCTCTCAGCGCTACGCCAAAATCGTACTTTGTCGCCACACCTGCATTCGCAAAATGGTACATCCCAGATGCATTTTGCATAAGTAAAATGGCCTCTACCAAATCAGGAACGTATGTAAAACGGCTCCATTGATCATTGGCCAGATGGATCTCTTTTTGCGTCATCAATAGTTTTAGCAGCTGTGCAATAAAATTCCCGCTTTTGCCGCCAAATAACCAAGACGTGCGGATGACTAAAGCATTTGGGCCCATCCGCTTTTCTCCCTGCAGCTTTGTTTTGCCATAATAGTTACAAGGCCCAGCCATATCTTCTTCTGTAAGAGGCCTTTTCCCATCACCCGCAAATACGTAGTCTGTAGAAATATGCGTTAATTTAGCGCCGATTTCATCTGCAAGATGCATGAGATTGTCGGGTCCAATTACATTGGCGCGGTAAGCTTCTGCTCGCAATTCTTCTGCTGCATCGACCTTTGAAAACGCAGCCGCATTGATGATGTGGGTAATTTCTGGATGTTTTTTTGCAAACTTTTGCAAACTGATCATATCGGCAATATCTACATCGCCCCCAGAACACACTGCCGACGTACATCTTTTTGCAAGCATTGAGCCAAGCTGGCCTTCAGCGCCTGTGATCCAATACATAAAACATCTCCTTAAACAGCGGGCAATTTTGATCGCGAGGCGAGAGAATAGGGTGATCCACAGGCCAAGCAACGTTTAAATCAGGGTCGTTCCAACGAATCGCACATTCGGTAGCTGGGTTATAAGTCGCACTCACTTTGTAGCAAACTTGCGCCGTTTCGCTAAGCACGACAAATCCATGGGCAAATCCAATGGGAATATAGAACATCTCATGAGATCGATCATCGAGGCAAGTGGCTTCCCACTGCATAAAAGTGGCAGAGTGCGGCCGTATATCCACTGCAACATCCCACACTTCTCCCTGTACGCATGATACTAGCTTTGCCTGCCCAGGATCTGACTGAAAATGAAGACCTCGCAACACACCCTTTTTTGAAAAAGAGATATTGCCCTGTACAAATTCCACATCGATCCCGTGTTGAGCAAACAGTGTTTTTCTATACTCTTCGAAAAAGTAGCCGCGTTCATCACAAAATACTTGGGGGCGAATGATCTTCAAGCCACTCAACGCACAGTCGACGAATTCCATGGGGATATTCTCCCGCAATTAGCTTTTCAATGCAACCACTGTTCCGTGCCGACCAGTATCTTTTTCCCGTCTGTAAGAAAAGTAATCCTCGGGATGTCAAACGGTACAAATATCAGTCAA
>JAKAFF010000113.1 GCA_021818045.1 bacterium | reverse complement strand
GCTGCGCCAAAGCGGCGCAGCCGAAAATCCAACTTTTGAACTCATTTGTGTATAACTTTTAACAAGACTTTCCAACATACCAAAAGACTCCATTAGGTTAAGCCCCATAATCGCAATAGAAATCAACAATACAACAACCACTAAAAGTTGCTTAGGAAAACGCCGATAGGCAGGCAGCCGCCATGCCATAAATCCTGGCAAAATGCATAAAAGGATGGTGACAAAGATACCTGCAAATTGCAATGCAAGGATGAAACCTCTTTGATAAGTCAGTACAAATAGCAGCGGCGGGACAAAAGTTAAAACGCATACAAGCTCTCGGCCTAAACTAAACCGCTTCAAGTGCAATCCATCAGTGAGGAAATCTGAAAGGCTTAATGAGACGCCTAAAAATGAGGTAATAATTGCAAAAAACGAAAAAGCTCCAGCCAAGGCTGAGACCCAGCCATTTTGCAAAATATGGGACAAAGAGGTGGTGATCGATTGTCCTGTTTGCCAATCGGCAATTAATCCATGACTGCCGCTCAGTGGAATGGTGCCCAAAATCATGAATTCCCAAAGTGCGTAGACGACAAAGGGAATCAAGCTACCGATCAAAAGAGTGAGTCGCAATTTTCTTACATCGTGATGCAAGTAGGTAGTAAGAGTTGGGATAATAATATGAAATCCGTACGAGGTGATCATCACGGGAACACAAATCCAAATTGCTTGCATGTCCACATGTTGCAGTAGCAAGGGTTGAATATGAGGCGGCAATAATCCCACCAAAAGGAAATAGGCGACCACAAGACCCAGCATTAAGAGCCGATTGACCCAATCTACGGCATACGTTCCAAGATAGACAAATAAACCAAAAAGGATCAGCAAAGGAAAAGGTCCTGCCCAAGTCGGGATCTGCCAACCAAAAAACCAGTGTACTACATGTAAAAACAGGGGAGAGCTGCCTGCGATGTAGGCTGCCGTGAGGGAGTAGAGCAGAAGGAGGTAGGTAATCCAACATACCACTTTACCAGGCCATCCGAGAGTGCGTCCCACCATGGACACCAAGTTCACTTCTCCAGGGCAAGCGAGATTCACATCCAAAAGCAACCAAGCAGTCGTGAACATAAAAATCCAACAAAGCCCCAGCAAGAGCAAAGAGGGGAAAAACCCACCAAAACCGCAAGTTACTGGTAAAGCCAGCATCCCCGCTCCAATAGAGGTCCCTGCCACTAACAAAACGCCCCCAAAAAAGCGGTTCAAAGCAACCATTATTTCCTCATCAATTCGCAAATGATGACAAATAACGAACAGCCCAAGGCGATCAGCAAAGCTGTTTTACCGCCAAATACGCGATATGGGGTTGCATGTTTTCTACGATATCTACCTACCCACACCATAAGAACAGGCAAAATACCGAATAAAATCATGGCAAAAACGCCTCCCGCCAAATTGAGCGCTTTAAAAAACATATTTGGATAATAAAGGGCGAAGACAAGTGGGGGTAAAAATGCCAAAGAACAAAACCAAAGCAAATTTTTTCGATTCGGTTTTGTCCCAAATCCGTCAGCCAAAAAATGAGTTAGCGTCATTCCTTGAGCTAAAAACGAAGTGACAATGGCAAAAAATGCAAATCCTTGGGCAAAGTGACTCACCGCACTGGAACCTAAAGCTGAGCGTAAAGCGCCTGTTGCCTCGGCACCTTGCTCATAGCTCTCTAAAATCGCGGGATACTCGACAACGCCTAAAACCAACATAATCCACACGACATAAATCACAAAAATGATGCCGCCGCCGCCTAAAATCGTAAGGCGCATGCGTCGAAAGTCGCCGCCTAAGTAAGCAACTAAGCTTGGGATCATATTTTGGAAACCAAAAGAGACCACAAGAGTGGGCAACGCCAAAAGCATAGATGCGGGGGCTGCATGCAATAAATAGTCGGGATGAATTTTAAACAAACCACAGCCGATCATCCCCAAGTAAGCGGTGATTAACCCGATCATCAAAAGGCGGTTCAACAAATCTACAGGCCGTGTACCGAGGTAAATAATCACTCCGAAAAACAGAGTAAAAAAAATGGAAGCCACGCTAGGGGAGACCGTCCAACCCAATACAGATGCAAGGATAGCCGAAAAAATCGAGCCGCTTACAACAGTGTATGCGACGAGAAGGGAATAAAATAAAAACAGGTACGAAAACCAAGCAATCAACCGTCCCTTTTCCCCCAATGCATCTGCGGCCATGGATACGAGATTGACTTGCCCCTTAAACCATCCATTTACTTCTACGAGTAGTAGCCCTGTGAAAGTCATGAAAGCCCAAGCCACAGCCAAAATACAAACTGCTGGGAAAAACCCGGCCAGCCCCGTCAATATTGGCAAAGCGAGCATACCGGCGCCGATGCAACTACCGGCAATGAGGAGCATACCGCCTACTACACTCCCAGCGGGTGAAGATGGGTGTGTCATACACCTGCCTTTTGCTTCTCTTCATGGCGCACCTCTGCCCCCAAACGTCCCAACTCATACCCCTCAAAATCGACAAATTTAAAAAAGTGTTCCAATTGGGGAATGGCCTGCACTACTTGACGCGCCATTTCTTGGGCAATGAGCCTATAGGTCGGATGTCCTGCCGCTTGAGAGCGCAACTCGCACAACCACTGCAGCGAGCGCAAATTGACGTGGTAATACCAGCGCACGTTATATGCCATGGGAACCACGTACTGCGCCTCTTCGGCAAACTGCTGAGAAATGATTTGATAGGCCGCTTGCGCTCTTTGCATTGCGAGCTCATATTCGCTTTGCATTTCGGTCCCTAAAATTTCGGGGGGCGTAAAATAGCCATGCTGACAAGAGAGCAACTGTCTTTCTTGCGTCAAGATCCGATGGCGCTGTAAATCTCGATAAACACCAAAATCGGCCACGATCTCAAAGGTAAAGCTCGCATGCTCAAGCGCTCGAGGAGACTTATGGCGCCGATTTTGCCGATTGTGACTGGCCATTGCAAGCAGTTGATCCAAATCTTCACGCGATAATTGACGACAATAGCTTTGCGATTCGGCAAGCCCAAAGTGACCATAGCTATACAACAAAGCGCCGCCTATTTTTGCCAGGGCATCAGAATCCCAATGAATCAACTTAACTCCTGGGCGAGAGCTCCCTTGTAAGCTTTGCGCATGCAGCGCTACATATTGCTTTAGATCTTGCTGCAGCGCGTCGATAAATTGAGTTTGGGCCATCGCATGGCGATGTAAAGGATCTGCTCTACGGATGAACGAGGGGATCACTTTTGCAAGCTCTTGATAAGAGTTTTTCCCCACCTCTTGCATTTCAGCCAAGTTATGCACATTGAGTTTTTGCAAAAGGGACTCAAAGAAACGGCCATTGCCGAACACGCCCATGTTCGTCATCGCACTACACGGCAACAGTCCTCGCAGACAATCGAGCACCTTCGCTCTTAAGGCCGCCGCATAGGCTGTTTTGGAAATATTGGGATCTTTTGGGAACCCCTGTTCAATTTTTGCAGTCAGTGGGGGAATCAACTTGCTATACGTCTCAAATAAATGATTGCATGTTGCCAAATAGAGCTCTCGATGAGCAGAGGTCATCAAGACGGGTTCTCGATAAAACAGATATTGTCCATCGACCTTTTGATCGAAATAGATATATCTTGTCGATTTTTCCAAAGGCGATCCGCCAATTCTACAATCCTCAATTACCTTGGCAGCTAGCATAGAAATATTTTCGATCGCCAAATGGGCGCCGCCTAATTCTCCAATGGAATCATCTCCATAACCATCGAGAATCCGGTCATAAAAATTTTGTGCTTTTTGGATGGCCACCATCTGATGGCTTGCATCGCTATCGCAATACTGGCCTGTGATCGATGAAAACCCCGTATCTTCATTCAGGATAAATTCTTTGAGCAATAAAGTACGCAGCCCAAGCGCTGACCTAGAGTAGCGGGAAAAAAGAGCTCCCTTGATCACTTCTGGCAAATTGCGCAGCACAAAAACATCGCTTGTAGTGCTCGTCACAAAATGTTCGAGAATCTTGAGTTGATCTTCGGTAAATTCTCCCTGTAGCATAGCACCTCCACGGCCACAAAATTCGCAAATTCCCCATCTCACACAACAGAGGAACCAACAGGTTGCCATATTCAACAGGAGAGATCAAGGGGCAATTGTGCGAAAATCTCCCTCTACATAGAATCAACGCCAGGTGCATGAATGTCGACAACTTCCTTTAACGTTCCGATGCGACTTAGGCGCAATAGAAAAAGCGAGCCAGTGCGCAAAATGGTCCAAGAGACCATCCTCATGCCGCAAGATTTGGTCGCTCCCTTATTTGTGATAGATGGGATGCAAAAGCAAGAACCCATTCACAGCCTACCCGGCGTCGCAAGACTCTCTATCGATCTCGCCGTGCAAGAGGCTCAAGCACTCTACGAACTGGGGGTTTGTGCAGTTGCGCTCTTCCCCATCATCGACCCTCGCCTCAAAACCCCCCTCCCCAGCGAAGCATGGAACCCCCAAGGGTTGCTAGCTGTAGCAATTCAAGAAATCAAGGCCCGCGTGCCGCATTTATGCATCATTGCAGATGTGGCCCTCGACCCATTCACTCCCCACGGACATGACGGACTGATCAATGACCGAGGCGAAATCTGCAACGATGCAACTATCGAATGCTTAATACACATGTCTCTCATGCAAGCCCGATCGGGCGTCGATTTCGTGGCCCCCAGCGACATGATGGATGGAAGAGTTGGGGCCATTCGCAAGGCGCTGGATGAAGAGGGGTTTCAAAACGTTGGAATTATCGCTTACAGCGCAAAATACGCATCCGCCCTGTACGGTCCTTTCCGCGACGCACTGCAAGTACGCCTTGCCTTTGGCGACAAAAAAACATACCAAATGGACCCCGCAAACAGCAGAGAAGCGCTCCTAGAGGCGGCGCTAGATGAGGAAGAAGGGGCAGACATCTTGATGGTCAAGCCTGCCTCGCTCTATCTAGACATCATTGCGAAATTGCGCAACCAGACAAAACGCCCCATAGCAGCCTACCATGTGAGCGGCGAATATGCGATGGCCATGGCTGCCGATCGATTAGGGTGGCTCGATGCCGACAAAGTGCTCTATGAGACTCTCCTCAGCATTAAACGAGCTGGAGCTGACATCATTTTCACCTATGCAGCCCGCCGGATCCTCAAAAATCTCTAGTTGACTTCGCATTATACCGTTCCCAAAACAAAGTGGGGTACAGCTGCTTACCGGTAGCTCCAATCGCGCCGCAATCCCGCAACCACGCA
>JAKAFF010000112.1 GCA_021818045.1 bacterium | reverse complement strand
AAAAGCAAAAATAGTACTAAAATATTATTTATTCACAAATGTATTTCGGGAAGGGGCGGGCACAGGCACTGGCACGGGCACAGGCAGGGGGTGGGTTTCGAAAGAAGTTTAATGAATCCAACTTTTGCATTCATCTGTGTATATAAAGACACCCTCTTAGTAATTTGCAAGAGTCCGTAAAGCTCTTTCGATATCTTGAGTCTGTGGCAAAACTTCTTCCTCTAACTCTTTGCAATAAGGAACAGGGCAATCTTTGCCAGCGAGTCGCTGAATGGGCGCATCGAGATATGTAAAGGCCTCTTTGGCTGCCCGCGCTGCAAGTTCTGCGCCAAAACCGCAATTGCAAGGCGCTTCGTGCGCAATGAGCAATTTACCGGTCTTTTGTACAGATGCAAGCACTGTTGCAAAATCGAGAGGAACTAGAGTGCACAGATCGATGACCTCTACCGAAATACCCTCTTTTTCCAGTAACTGTGCCGCCTCGTATGCCATCAGCACGGTCATCCCCCACCCAACAATTGTCACATCGGTCCCCTCTTTAACGATATGCGCCTGACCGAAAGGCAAATACTCTTCAGCCCCTGTTTCGGGACGCGCGCAAAAAAAGCGCTGGCGATAAAGCGCTTTATGCTCGAGAAAAATGACGGGGTTGGGATCGCAAATGGCGCTTTTTAAAAGCCGCTTGGCGTCAGAGGCGTTACTTGGAATGACCACTTTTAATCCGGGACAGTGGCATAAAAATGCCTCGATGCTTTGCGAATGGTAGGGCCCTCCTTGGATGTAGCCACCATAGGGCATGCGGATCACTACAGGACAATGCCACTGGCCATTGGAGCGATAGTGGATACTCGAGAGCTCATTGAAGAGCTGATTCATCCCAGTCCATGA
The DNA here is from genome assembly GCA_021818045.1 of bacterium. GTDB lineage: Bacteria > Chlamydiota > Chlamydiia > Chlamydiales > SM23-39 > REEB52. Next base: position 4,466 of record JAKAFF010000112.1, on the reverse strand, counting down.
GTAATCGGCAAATTGGATTTCAGCCACCGGCTTATGAATCCCATCAAAAGAGAGTCCTATGGCCAGCCCCACAATCGTCGATTCTGCAAGGGGGGTATTGAAGCAACGAGTCGGGCCGAAGCGATCGGTCAGAGTGCGGGTGATTCCAAATACTCCCCCTTTGCCATGCGCCACATCTTGTCCGAATACAATAACCCCTGGATCTCGCTCCATCTCTTCAATCAGCGCGTGACTAAGAGCGTCCATGAGCACAATGGATTCTCCAGGAGGCGAGGGACGAGAGACTGGAGGGGTAAAAGGGGCAAACACATGATCTGAGGCGTGAGAGCGTGAAGGAAATGGCATTTGATCGGCGGTGTGAGCTGCTTGCTCTACCCTCGCAAAGCTTTGCGCACGCAATTGCTCAAGCGCATCTTGCGCAATGATGCGCTGCGCAAGGAGCTCTCCTTCAAATCGCAAAAGAGGATCGCGCCCCTTTTCTTCCAAAGTTTCTTTTTCCGATTTATACTTTTTCGGATCGTCGCTGCTGCTATGAGGGCCTAACCGCGGCACTTTTGCAACGATGAGACTTGGGCCCCGCCCGCTGCGCGCTTTTTCCACAGCCTCTGCAAGAGATTGGGAAGTGGCTAAATAATCGCCCCCATCGAACTCAAAAACAGACAACCCTTCATAGCCACGCCCGATTTGGGCAATGGACATTCCTGCCGTTTGCTCGCAACTTGGCACGGAAATGGCCCAGCCATTGTCTTGAATGACAAACAAAATGGGCAAATTGTGAATGCAAGAAAAATTCAACGCCTCATGAAAGTCCCCTTCGGAGGTGGCGCCATCCCCACCCGATACGTATACGACCTCCGCAGCGCCCCGCATGCGAATGGAATGCGCCACCCCAACCGCCTGCAGAAATTGAGACGCCACAACGCTTGATTGCACAGGAATGCGCAAATTTTTCTGTGAAAAATGATCCGGCATCATCCTGCCGCCAGAGTGATTGGGAATTTGGCGCGCTAAAAAGGCGGCGAGCAAATCTTCTAATGAACAGCCCAGCCCAATTGCAAAGGTCCGATCGCGATAGTAAGGAAAGGCCCAATCCACTCCCGGCTGCAATGCAAGAGCCGATAACGCCCCAATCATCTCATGCCCCGCTACGGACAATTGGAAAGTGGCCCCCTTGTTTTGCCTCACAAGCTTAGCCATCTTTTCATCCATGCACCTTGCTAAGTGCATCACTTCTAAAGTTTTAAGCAATAGCGCGAAGTCCGTCGCCGCAAGGGGTGGGCAAGAGGTCATGGGTGACTACTCCCTTATTTGCCTTTTTTGCCCTTGATTTGAGTGACTTTCTTAATAGCGAAACGGCGCCGTTTTTGAGGAGCGAATTCCTCAGCCTCTGACTCTTCTTTGCGAGGGCGTCCCCGTTTTTTCGGCAATACGGCTCCGATAGCCGATTCCACTTTCGGGGTCTCCTCTTCATACATCGGCTCGACAGAGACATTCTCTTTAAATTTCGGCTTGAGAAATGGTTGAAAGGGTTTGGTTAACTTGTCCATGCCCAATCCCTTTTCAGAGCCTGCGAGTCGATCGGAAAGGAGGCGTAAAGACTCGAGCCTTTGGGAGAGCGCTTCGAGCTTCTCATCGACGCGCAAACGGGGGCTTCCTCGTAAAGAGGCCAACAGGTGCTCTTCCGTCTCAAATTTGGAGGAAAATGTGACGGATGCGGCGGTTGCGATATCGGGGATGTAGAGAAATAGGCGGCAAGAACTCGGCACCTGCGTGTAAATATCGATCGTGACCTGAGGCTCGAGTTCGACTTTTGCGACTTGCTTTGGCGGACGCCCCCTTTTTGGGCGGGGGTTGAGCGCTTCGTTAGAATAGTAGGTTTTGGCTTTTGCAACGAGGCTGTCGCGCGCTTGAGCCACCTCTTTGGGCACTTTCGTTTCAAACAAGGATCTTTTTAATTTTTCTACGACACCGCGCGTCAATTCCAAATCTTCTTCAAAAACAAAGTGGACGTTTTGCTGACGGAGCCACTCGATAATGCGGATGCGGGAGCGCTCTTGGTAGTATTGCTGCCACTTTTCCAGCTCTGCGAGGTGATCATAGATGAATTCAAGAAAATTTTCCCTCGCCTCTTTTGCAGCAATGAGATCGAGCAGCTTTTCTTTGGTATCGATGTCATAGACCTTTTCGTGGACAAACCCTTCCATGAATTTTTTGACCTCGTAAAAGGTCATTTTGGGAAGCAAGCAATAGCGATCTTTATTCTCTACCAGCTCTTTTTCCAAAAGGGCCAGCTCCTCGATCCCCTTATCGAGATCGACGTAGAGGAGAAACCCCTCAACTTTATCTAAATAAAAGTCTCGTTCATCATCTGACTTGGCAAAAGCGTCCATGAGTCTATGATAGCGAAGGATGAGTGGATTTTTGGCTTGGGGAAGATTTGATTTCATATCGGACACGATAGCATGAATTGACTTTAAGCCCAAGCAAGATCTATATTTTTACCCTAAACGAAGGTGTCCCATGCTCGACTTAAAAGATTTGAGAAAAGATCCTCAAAATATAGAAAAAAAACTCAAAAACAAGGTCCCGGAAACCACGTTATCCCCTCTTTTATCGCTCGACGAGAAACTGCGCGCGCTAAAAACCAAAGTGGAGGAGCTCAAATCTAAAAGAAATACAGCTTCTAAAGAAATTGGCCAAAGAAAACAAAAAGGGGAAGATGTCTCCCAAGCCATGGCTGAGGTAGGATCTCTTGGCGAAATGATTGCGCACTTAGACAAAGAGATCGTGCGCGTTGAAGAGCTCTTACATCAAGCGGTTGCAGCGCTTCCCAACATCCCGATGGATGAGATTCCCGTTTCAGACAGTCCTAAAGATAACGTATGTATTAAAGAGTGGGGAAAAAAGCCCTCCTTTAGCTTCCCCTTTAAAAATCACGTAGAGCTGAATGAAAAGCTACACCTATTCGACTTTGCTCGCGGCGCGAAGATGTCTGGATCTGGCTGGCCTCTCTATACGGATTTGGGGGCAAGACTGGAGTGGGCTCTCATCAATTTCATGCTAGATACCCACCGCAAAAACGGCTTTAAACAGGTAATGCCACCCCTTCTAGTCAGACCCGAAATGATGTACGGGGTAGGCCAGCTTCCCAAATTCGAGCAGCAGCTTTTTAAACTTCGCGACGACGACTATCACCTCTATCTGATCCCAACTGCGGAGGCAGCCGTCAATGCAATGCATTATGATGAGATTCTAGAAGAGGAAAGCCTCCCTTTGCGCTACACCGCCTACACCCCCTGCTTTCGCAGGGAAGCGGGAGCTGCGGGATCTCAGGAGCGCGGACTCATTCGCATGCACCAATTCAATAAAGTGGAGCTATTTTGCCTTTGCGCCCCAGAGGAGAGCGTAACTGTTTATGAAGAGATGCTCGCATCTGCAGAAGAGGTGCTCCAAGGGCTCAACATCCACTATCGCAACATGCTTCTTACCACAGGCGACATGTCCTTTGCGGCGGCTAAAACCATCGACATCGAAGTATGGCTGCCTGGGCAAAATCGCTATTATGAGGTCTCATCCGTATCTAATTGCACCGATTTTCAAGCGCGCAGATCCAACATTCGCTACCGCCACAAAAAAGACAAACCCCGCTTCCTCCACACGCTCAACGGTTCAGGACTTGCGACTTCTCGATTAATGGTCGCGCTTCTAGAGAACAATCAAGAACCCGACGGATCTGTCCTTGTGCCAAAAGTGCTGCATCGGTATCTAGAAGAAGAGATCGTCCGTATTGCACCCAAGTAGGAGACACGCATGTTGGAGTCGTTTATTCAATGGATCAACCGCTCTCCGACCGTCTATCACGCAGCCAAAGAGATCGCCAATGTGTTGGCAGAAGCTGACTTCGCGCCTCTTGCCGAGCAAGAGACATGGCGCTTAGAGCCTGGCAAAGGGTATTTCATGCAAAGAGACGACACCCTGATTGCAGCATTTCGCATCCCGAAAAAACTCCCTAAACGGGCAACCCTTCTTGCAAGCCACATCGACAGTCCCGCGCTCAAAATCAAGCCCAATCCAGAAAGCACCTCTCATGGCATGGGGCTCTTTGGGACAGAAAGTTATGGAGGGCCCCTTCTTCACACCTGGCTCGACCGCGACCTTTGCGTAGGAGGGCGCATCATTGTGCAAGATCAAAAAGGGGAATGCAGCTCCAAGCTCATCTTACTCGATGAATATCCAGTTGTGATTCCAAACGTTGCCATTCACCTCAATAAAGAGGTCAATGAAAAAGGGCTGATCCTTCAAAAGCAAGATCATCTCAGGGCCATTTTCTCACTCAACGCCAAACAAAGTCATTTAGAAGAGCTCTTGAGAGCGCACCACGCATTTGACAAACTCCTAGGTTTTGATCTTTTTCTCGTCCCTTCTGAAAAAGCCTCTCTTATAGGTTTTGGCAATGAGATGATCGC
>JAKAFF010000111.1 GCA_021818045.1 bacterium | reverse complement strand
GAAATTCCACCCGCGCCGTCTCTATTCTTTAGATTTGGATGCAGCTAAAAAGGGGAATTTTACTCGATTTATCAATCACTCTGATTCGCCTAACGTAGAGGCGCATTTGGTGCGGATTCCGAAAAATAAATATGGTTTAGAGCCATCTCCTTGTGAAATCATCTATTTTGTCAAAAAAACGATTCGCCCAGGTGAGCAGTTACTCACTTGCTACGATGATCGCGAAAAGTGTTATTGGGGTGTTCAAAAAATCAAGCCTTTTCCCATGACGCCAAAAACATTTCGCGTGGATAAGAAGCTGCGTCTTTACGCTAAAATGTCGACAAATTGATGGTTTGGATTTTGCTTCATGCAATACTGTTTGTCCCATTGCGATGTAAATAGGGCAATGGGGCGATTTTGACGATCTTGCGCGACAAGACAAGTAGAGGTCTTTTCAAAGCGGTCGATGTCTCCTAAAATCCAAGCGCTGCACTGATAGGGGAGGGGGGTGAGGATGGTCTCCACTCCATATTCATCTTTTAAGCGATACTGCATCACCTCAAATTGGAGTTTTCCAACAGCTGCAAAAATGTGGTCCCCTTCGCGCTCAAAGTGGCGCAGCAATTGGATAGCGCCTTCATCTGTGAGTTGAAAGATGCCCTTGTCGAATGCTTTGCGCTTGCCGACGTCTTTGGGGTAGAGTTTTGCAAAAATTTCGGGTTGGAACTGGGGCAGGGGCTTAAACTGAAACCCTCCTGTGACAGAGAGGGTGTCGCCGATGGCAAAAAGACCTGGGTTAATGACGCCGATAATGTCCCCTGGATATGCATAGTCTAAGGTGGTGCGTTCGCCAGCTACCATGCCATGAGGTCGCGAAAGGCGAATCTCTCGACCGAGGCGATGGTGTTTGACGACGAGATCTCTTTCAAAACGGCCGGAACAAACCCGGATGAAGGCCATGTTGTCTCGATGGCGCCGATCCATGTTCGCTTGGAGCTTAAATACATAGCCGCTGAAAGGGGTTCTTATGGGATCGATGGCTATTTCTGTCCCATCTGTGCGATTTGCCAAACGCGCGTGAGGGCTTGGCGCTAGGTGAATGAACGCATCAAAAAAGGGCTCTACTCCAAAGTTCGTGAGCGCAGAGGCGAAAAACACGGGAGTTAGCTCTCCCATTAAAAACTGCTGATGGTCGAATGGATTGCCCGCTAAATCCAGCAGTTCTAATTCTTCGCGAATAGATGCGGGCGCCTCTGAAAGAGGTTTTCGGATCATATTTGCTTGTTGAGCTCCGCCAATTGATGTCTTTTCAAAATAGATGCACTCACAAGCTTGTCGATCCACTACCCCTTGAAACTCTTTACCAGACCCGATTGGCCAATTCAGTGCGCAAGATTGAATTTGCAAAACATTTTCCACCTCATGCATCAAATCTAACGGTTCTCTGCCAGGCATATCCATCTTGTTGACGAAGGTAAGGACGGGTATTTTTCTTAAATGGCACACCTCAAATAGCTTGCGCGTTTGTTTTTCCACCCCTTTCGAGGCGTCGATGACCATGATTGCGCAGTCGGCAGCAGTGAGGGTGCGATAGGTGTCTTCGGAAAAATCTTCGTGACCTGGGGTGTCTAGGACGTTGACGATGATATCTTTGTAGGTGAATTGCATGGCGGAAGAGGTGATGGAAATCCCCCTTTCTTGTTCCATGGCCATCCAGTCAGATGTGGCAGCTTTTCGACCCTTTCGTCCTTTGACCATGCCGGCGGTTTGGATAGCGCCGGAATAGAGGAGGAGCTTTTCAGTGAGGGTCGTTTTCCCTGCATCTGGGTGGCTAATGATGGCAAATGTGCGCCGTTTGGCAATGGCGGCTCGGATACTTTCTTCCATAAAAATCGGACTTTAATGGTATCATTTTCAATATATAAGCGGTAGAACATGTTCACTTACGTGCAGATCGCTGCCTCCAAGATGAGGGAGGCGCCATCCGAAGAGTCCAAAGTAGTCTCTGAGGCCCTTTTTGCAGAGCTTGTAGAATGTGGGGCGCAAGTAGGTGAGTTTGTGCATATCGCAACGCCGGATCATTATGCAGGATGGGTGAAACGAGAATCTCTTGTTACGAGATCATCCCCGTATGTAGGTCAAGAGGAGATCACCCGTTTATCTGCGCATGTGTATGCAGAGGCCGATACGGAATATGGTCCCAAGCTCACCTTATCGTTTGGTTCTCGAGTGGTTGTAATGGATGCGTCGGATGCAAGGTGGGTGCAAATCCTTTTGCCCGATGGACAAAGAGCTTTTCTACAAAAAGGCGATATCGCCCCTCTTCCTGTGGAGGATTTGGCGGCATTTAGCCAAAGATTTTTAGGCCTTCCCTACACGTGGGGTGGAAGATCGAGTTTTGGCTATGACTGCTCTGGATTTGTGCAAATGGTTTACGCAAGGAGGGGGATCTTGCTGCCTCGGGATGCTCATTTACAAATGAAGGATCCTCGCTGCGTGAAAATTGCGCTTGAGGAGATAGCTCCAGGAGATCTTTTGTTTTTTGGTAAATCTGAACAGGTAATTGGGCATGTGGGGATTTGTTTGAATGCAAACAATTTTATTCATGCCACGTCGAAAGAAAATCTCCCCTATTTGCGCATGAGTCCCTTAAGTCAGTGGGTTTGGAATGCATTTTCCGAATACCCTTACCGGGCTGCGCGGCGCATTATTACCCGTTAGCAAGCGCCCAAAATAGGGCAAAGGCAAGTGCGGTTTTTGCGCCAATAATGAGGAAAATGCGATGAAAATGGCGATCTAAGAAAAGTTTCACCTTTTCGCCAAAGGCAGCAATGATGCCGCCGACGAGGGCAAATCGCGCAAGGCGTCCGATGGCCACACACATGATAAAATCCAAGAGATTTAGATGAAACACGCCAGACACGATGCTGATGGCTTTCATAGGGAAGGGGAGTAAAGTGCCGATAATCACAGCCCAGCTTTCATAGGTTTGTAGGTGCGATGCCACCCGTTCAAAGGTGGTAGGTGCAATCACATGAGGCACGATCCACCCTCCGATCACGTCCCATAAAAAATGTCCTAATAGATACCCCACTACCCCCGTAAACACGGAAGCCGCCGTTGCGATCAGTACATAGAGAGGGATGCGGGAGCGCTTTTGAAGACAAAAAAACATGAGTACTGCATCGAGCGGAACTAAGAGGAAAAGCTCGAGCGAAAAAAGGAGCCCAAGCCAAAAGGGGGCACGGTCGGAAGCGGCCTTTTCTGTGGCCCAATCATATAATTTGGCGGTTCGGGTTCTCATTAGGCCCCATTATAAGGGATCTGGTTTTAAAAAGAAACACTACTTAACCTATTTAATATCATATTGTTAATGGAGGAAAGGAATGTAGCGGATGGGGTTGGCTCCAGGAACGAGATCGAGTAGGGGGCCGAGATGAAGTTTTCTAAAAATTTCTTTCATGACGAGGTCAAAAATGGCCTTTTCAATTTCGCTGATGGGGAAGCCTGTGGCGTTTGTGATGTCGTAAAATTCCATATACTCGATCGTGGGGTATCGTTTGAGCGTGCCATTGGCCTGCACCACTTCGACTGTGAGATTGCGCAGCACGAGTTTGTGGATGACGTAATCGCGCCCAAGGGAGCTTCTTTTTTCTCGTGTGTGGCGGAGCATCCGGCTCCAATTGCTATCTTTAGCGCCGTACATTTCAACGCCAACAAAGATGTTTTGCATCTCGATGGCGTCGATTGTCAGTGGGGAGGAGAGGATGCGTCGGATGGCCGTATCGATGTCGATTTGATCGCAGCGAAAAGATGTTTTAGTGTGACTTTTAGATGGCGTGCCAAACCAAAGATTGGATAGGGCGCATTGGCCCCCTGTCACCTGAAATGAGGAGAGGGCAACGGGAACTTTAAATTCTTTGGCGAGGTAATGGGCAAAAAGCCTTGATCTACCGAAATAACAGCCAAGGATTAAGAAAATGATCAGAAGCAAAGCAGTAATTAGGGCAATAATCCACTTTCTCATATCTTACAGATATGTGCTTTTTTAAATAATCACAAGCATATATACAGGAAATGAGGTGACCCTTGATCCACCATATTCGCAAGCACAAAAAAAGGATCGCATGGAGCCTATTTGGCGCGATTGTGCTTTTTCTTTGGCTGCTTAAGGCGCCGATCATGTCTGCTTACTTATCCAAGAAGGTGGGAGTACCGATTTATGTAGGGACCGCAGGCATTTGGCCGTCTGAGATTTCGATTTGGAATTTCAATATCAAAAATCCGCAAGGCTTTAGTCTTGCAGCGGCTTTCGAAGCGCGTGCACTGAAGGCTCGATATCACTTAAAGAACCTATTTGCAACGCCTTCAGAAATTGAAGAGATCGTGATCAACCACGCCTACTTGTATGTCGAAATTCCGAAAATTGATGGACCGAGCAATTGGGAAGTGATTGGGGCGCGGATGCGCGAAAGGGTGCGCGCCAAGGGAGTGACGATTCAGCGGCTAATCATCCGGGATTTGACGGCACAAGTAGCAGGTAAAGGGGCGATTGTCTTGGGGGTGGCAGGCAAACACCATTTTGAGGAGCTGGTCTTTGATCAAACGAGTAGCTCTACCGGTTTTCCAACGAAGGAACTGTCTCGCAAGATTTTCGAAAGCATTGGATTTGGGAGCTATTTGGAAAAGTTTCTCAATCCCACAGAAAGGATCGAAGAGTCGATCAACCCATTTCAGTTCTTTTAACAAAATGAATGAAGTTTTTGATGTATTAAAAATTCCCTTGACGACATAATATCGCCATGAATTTTTTGACTGAACAGGAACGGGCCCAGCTAAGGCTTCAGCATAAACAGGAACGCGATAAACGAGTATGCGATCGCAATTATGGCATGTCTAATGAAAGATGTCTCGATGAGATGGAAGAGAGGGTTGATGAGTCAGTACCGTTTTAAGCATTCCGAAAAAATGATCGTTACATCGTTCCATCGTTGATCTTGCCGCTCGAACAAAAAGCCTTGCTCAGATCGTTATTTTGGCCAACTCTTGAAATTTATTGGGTATAGACCAAAGCAGAGGCTTAATAGGCAAACTTGATTTGTCGGGGTGACCACGTTTTTTATCCTTGCGAGCAGGAATGCATCGCGTTGGGCAGTTGATGGCGCCCCACTTTAATAGTTCGGAAAAACAACTGGTGGCATGCCTGTGAGCCTGACCACGGATAGCAGGTGGACATGCCATAATTGCGCGTTAAACAAGGGGTTGCTCCTTAAACGGAGTAGTATAAACTCTCCAATGTAAAAACAGCTCGTAATGAGCAAAACATAGGAGCAACCTGACCTGATCCCCAAAAACTAGTCCACCCCAGATTAGAGG
>JAKAFF010000110.1 GCA_021818045.1 bacterium | reverse complement strand
GGTTTTGGATCCGCCACGGTCTGTACGGTAGAGAAGGCAACATACCAGCGATCTGCTTCTCTCAAAATGGTGGTCTGCTTAATTTCTCCTTCAATCTCACGAGATTTGCGAAATCGAACCCATCCGATTTTGGGAAGAAAGACGCAATCTAGATCGAGCTTGACCCCTTGGGGGTATCGGAAGCTATCTCGAATGCCTTTGCATTTAAAGCGGGGGAAACCAGGTTTTCTGCCAGTTGTCAGATTTTTGAAAAAGTTTTGAAATGCGGTATCGAGGTTTTTGAGAGCCTGTTGCAAGACTTGGGAATGGATGTCCTTGAGCCATAGGGTAGCTTCTTGTTTTTTGAGGAGAACGAGTTCGTTATTCTGCTCAAAATATTTGATCGATTTGCCCTCTTTCTCATAGAGCACTTTTCTTTGTTCAAGACCCCTGTTATAGAGAAAGCGGGAAGCTCCAGCAAATTGCACAAAGAGATGCTTTTGATTGGTAGTTGGGTCCAGCTGAAACTTAAATCCCTTTTTCAAAAGCATGAAGATAGTGTAAGCATGACCTATGCAAAAGTCAAAAAATTTTTTAAGCCTTTGTGTATAAGGAACATCACAAATTATTTTTGAACTCATTTATCGCACTTTGCGCACGACTTTACGAGCCTTGAAATACTGGTCTACGCCATCGGCAATGCCGCGGGCAAGTTTTTCTTGGTAATCGCGCGTCTTTAAAAGACAGCGCTCTTCCTTATTCGAGATAAAGCCCCCTTCGACGAGAACTGCCGGCATGCTGGTCTCGCGGATGACATAGAAATTCCCTTTCTTCACCCCTCTTGATGAAGCGCATGTGCGCCGAATGATCCGGTTTAAAATGGTGTCCGCTAATTTATGCGAGGCGCGTGCACGCAAGCGGTTGTCCGAAGAGTCGTGAAAAAATACTTCAATGCCTTGCGCCTCTACACTGCGCGAGGAGTTAAAATGGACGCTGACAAAAATACTTGCTTGCGCCTGACTTGCAATTTCAACGCGTTTCGCTAAGGGCAAAAATGCGTCAGTATTGCGGGTCATGACGACGTGATAGCCGAGCTGTTCTAGGTATTGGCGCACTAACCGCGCGGTGAGAAGACATAGTTTTTTCTCCTCACAGTAAGGGAGATGGGCGCGCGCGCCTCGGTCCGTGCCGCCGTGTCCCACATCGAGAACTACAGTTGGCGCATCGGGCACATTCAAAACAGACCCCGTGGGCGCCCCTGCCAGAAGCGGCGCAAATAGGGAAAGAAACAACAACACGAACTTCATAGATTGTCCAAAATCGCAGATCGACCGATGTTTTGCAACGCTTCTTTTACAACGGCTATATCGTCAAATGGAATGCTCTGATTTCCAAAAATTTGCACTTTTTCATGCCCTTTGCCGGCAATGAGCACAAGATCGGAAGGGGCTGCGAGGGACAAGGCCTGTTCGATGGCTTTTTTACGGTCTAGCTCTACAATTGGGGGGTGGGTAAATGCAGCGACGATTTGTTTTGCAATCTCTATAGGATCCTCGTGGCGCGGGTTGTCGTTTGTGACGATGGCTATATCGGCCCACTGATCTGCGGCTTTTGCCATCTTTGTGCGGCGTTGCGGATCGCGATTTCCTCCACAGCCAAAGACGACAATGAGGCGCCCTTGCGCAATTTCTTTGAGTGTTTGCAAAACATTGTCGAGAGCCTCTCCCGTGTGGGCAAAATCAATGAAGACATTGCCGATTCTTTCCAAGCGGGCAGGCGCGCCGGGAAAGGTAGCAAGCTGTGGGGCAAGTTTGGAAAGGTCATGGCCTAATGCGTGCAGCGCTGTGATCGCTGCGAGCGCATTGTAGAGGTTGAATCGGCCAATAAGCGGCGAATGAAAAAGCGTATCGCGGATGGTAAAATGGGTTCCGCTTGCGCTCCAAGAGATGTTTGTTGCACACATCATCCCAGATTCAATGCCAAATGAGAGTCCAGGCTGATCGCGCCAATAGCTATCTGCGTTGACAACGCTCTGTTTAGATACTGCAAAAAGCTTCTTTTTGGCCGCGGCATACGCTTCCACATTGAGATGATAATCGAGGTGATCGGAATACAAATTGGTAAACACGCCCACATCAAAGAGGATCTCTCCTACGCGTTTTTGCTCTAGGCCGTGCGATGAGACTTCCAACACAGCAGCTTTGCAACCTTTGTCGACCATTTCGCGCAAAAATTTTTGGTTGGCAATCGCGCTTTGCGTAGTCAGATGCGAGGGAAATCGATGGGCGCCAATGATCGTTTCTACAGTGCCAATGAGTCCGCAAGGCACTCCTAGGTGATCGAGAAGGTGTTTGATGAGGTAGGTGGTCGTAGTTTTGCCTTTTGTGCCAGTGACTGCGATCATTCGCAATTCTTTTGCAGGGTAGCGGTAGTAACGGGCCGCTAAAACAGCTTCGAGCGCACCCGGATTCGCGTGGATGATTTGAGGCACTGTAATAAAGGGGTCATATAGATCGGTCAAAATGGCGCAAGCACCTGCATTAATAGCTTGAGAAACAAATTGGGCGCCATCATGGATGGCTCCTTTTTTTGCGATGAATAGGTTACCGGGACTGACTGTACGCGAATCTGCTGAAAGGCCTGTAATCTGGATCTCTTTAGAGCCCTTTACTTGCACATCGAGATGTTGGATCAACGTTTTGAGTTTCACTTGCCATTCCACTGCTCGTAAAGATTTTTGAGCGCTTGCACTTCGTTTGCCCAATCAGCACGGGTAGAATCTCTACGAGGATCTCCAACCGGATACCCATAGGGATCATCGGGGGTAACGCCTAAATATTGCAAGGCTTTCGTCGCAATTTCGCGAAAAATAGGAGCTGCACATACGCCCCCAAACTGCTGTCCCCCATAACCTGGAATGAATTTGCGAGCTGGATCGTCGATAGAGACGATGAGGACAAAGCGCGGATGATGCGCCGGCGCAAATCCCACAAATGAAGAGATGTTGTGCTCTTTAGAATAGACGCCATCGATGATTTTTTCTGCAGTGCCCGATTTGCCAGCTTCCGTGTAGCCTGCAATATCCGCTCTGCGAGATGTCCCGCCGTCTTTCGTTGCAAACTTCATCGAACGGGCAATGAGTCGCGCAATGGATGGACTGAGCACTTGAGGACCTGTATGGCAATTTGTATGATCGACCAATACTTGCCCATTTTTCACAATTTTCCGAATGAGGTGCGGCTGCACAGAAAACCCTCCATTGGCCAAGATGGCGTACGCACGCGCCAGTTGCATACTGTTGACTAAAACGTTATGTCCCATCGCTAAAGAGTAGGGCGTAGGAACTGACCATTCGAGTTTGCCATTGGGATGCAGTTTGCCGGGAGTTGGCAATAATCCCGAGCTTTCTGCGGGAAGATCGATCTGTGTTTTTTGGCCAAACCCAAAATCGGCAAGCGCCTTGCGATACCACGCCTCTCCCATAGTCTCGATCAGGCGATGCACAATGCGGCCCATGTAGATGTTGGAAGATTTTTGGATCGCCAAATCCATGTTGAGATAGGGGTGACAGCGACCATCTTTGAGCGGCGTGACCCTCCCAGGGAACCACCCATTTGCACAAGGAATTTTTTCCTCAGGCGTAAAAAGGGGAGCTTTTCCTTTTTTGACGAGTTCTTCACTGGCTTTAAGACACACAGCAATCGTAATCGGCTTGAAAATAGAGCCCGGCTCAAAACAATCTGTCACTGAGCGCACTTTCGTTCTTTCAATGAGATTGGGATCGTTAAAATAATCGGCGTAATGGGCAGGATCAAACGAGGGCGTTTGGGCTAACGCCAAGATCTCCCCTGTGTAGGGGTCCATCATCACGGCCCACCCCCCTAAGGCGCCTGCTACCTGCACTCCCTTGGCAAGCTCCGATTCGGCAATGGCCTGCAGATAGTGGTTGATCGTTAAATAAACGTCTGCCCCGTGTTCTGGAGGAATGATCACCTTCCCCGTGTCTAGAGGATGGCGAGGGGAGCGCATAATCAACCTTTTTCCCTCTTTGCCTTGCAGATAAGAGTTGCAAAGAAGCTCCAAACCACCGGTAGGGTTGGCTTGGTCGTCTTGCACCGTGTGCAAAACCGCCCCAAGCAAAGAACCAAATGGGTAAGAGCGTTTATATGCAGAGGTAAAAAAGAGGGCATTGCGCACTAGCTTTTCCCTCTTTGCAAAATCGCTCCACCACGCCTCGATCTGCGCCCGTTTTTCTCGACTCAGCCACGACGCGATTTTTCGAGACCTGCTTTTTTTATAAAACTCTGCCTGTTTATCTACCCCCGGAAAGTAAGACAAAAGCTCTTTGACCATTTTGGGTTTGCTTGCCTCTGGAATCGACCCAGGATCGATGAAGAGATGAAATTTTGGCACATCCACCACAAAAGGCTGCTCCTCTCCGGGATGACCTTGCTTGATTGCAATATTCGAGTAGAAAGAACCTCTTTGATAGCTCTCCGTAGCAATATACTGGTGCTGCGCTAAAGCTGCAGAACCCCATCGGTCCCCTTCTAAAATTTGGATCCGATAAAATCGGACGATAATCAGACAAAATAACAGCGAAAGAAAGACTGCGATAAAGCAAAGACGCTTCCGATCCCGAGACTCTACAGACAAAGGCCCCATCTCAATTACTGATTTGCCGCAAACACTTCTGGCACAATTAAAATCTCTTTCAGCAACGGGTGTTTGAGATGACTAAATTCTGGATGGTGGGCAAGCTCGATCAAGTGAGATGGATTTTCAAACTGATCCACTTCATAGCTTAACCGACGATTCTCTTCGAGAACTAGCTGCAACTGTTTTTCTACTTCAGGCAAGCGGATCTTGAGATGCGTCAGATCATTTTGCGCATCCAGATACGAATACACGCAAGCCCCTAACACAGCAAGACAGCTACCTAAACGAACCAACACCCCTTTCATAACTTCTCCGCTGCTCTTAACTTACTACTGCGCGCTCTTGGATTTGCACGCATCTCCTCCATCGAGGCCACCACAGGCCGTTTCGTCAAAATCTTCATTCGATCTGTGGCCGCACGCAAAGTGTGCTTCACAATCCGGTCCTCTAAACTATGAAACGAGATCACTGCCATCCTCCCCGAAGGACACAACTTGTCGATCGCACCTTTCAGGCCCCGCTCGAGTTGGCCAAGTTCATCATTCACAACAATCCGTAGCGCCTGAAAAGTCAGCGTCGCCGGATGCAGCCGACCATAAGTCGCTACAGGCTTGATGATGTTCACAAGTTCGCCTGTGGTCCGAATACGCCTTTTGCGCCTTGCCTCTACAATCGCTTTCGCTATCTGTCTCGAGCGCCTCTCTTCTCCATATTCGAACAAGATCCTCGCAAGCTCT
>JAKAFF010000109.1 GCA_021818045.1 bacterium | reverse complement strand
TTCAAAAGTTGGATTTTCGGCTGCGCCAAAGCGGCGCAATTCGTCTATCGTAAGTGACCCTATATTTTTAATATTGGGTCACTTACGATAGACGAATTGCGCCAGCTTTCGCGTTGCCCAAAACCAACTTTTGAACTCATTTGTGTATAAATCTGCCGTGCCGCAATAGCATCCGTCTTGAACTACGAAAGATTTCTCTGTATATCTTCCGAATGTATGAGGAATGGATGTGAGCTAAAATCGCTTTTTCGCGCGCTGCATCCCTCAATATCGACTTGTATTTTCCAGCTTGTAATACGAGTTGGAAGCGATCGTTGAGCAGAGCCACAATCTGCTCATCCACAATATCGATTTGCGAGCGAATACCTTTGAGACTCACACAACCTTCAATTTTCTCTCTTCTACTAAATAGACCCGATCATTTTTACGCACCTTGGATGGCATAGGGCAAGTCACTATACAGGAGTTTTCTGAGCTCTCGTGCAATGAAGAAATTGTGACATCCGCCACACCCGTCGTGGGACCGATGATCAAAATGCGATTCCCTGATTTTAAGCGACCGCTTTCCAATTTGATCTCCGCGACTTGCAGATTGGAAAAGTAGTTCGTTACTTTGCCGATGAGCGTCTTCACTTCTGTAGCTTGCGAGCCCGATGAAGCGCTCCACTCCTCCATCTTTTGCCCAAGATAGTAACCTCCTTCCCAAAACCCGCGATTGTACACGCTTTTTAACCGCTCTTTCCAAGCCTCTTTTTTCTCTTGTGTAAACGTCCCCTCTTGCACAGCTGTGACCGCCTCTCGATAAGCCTTGACCACCGTATAAACATACTCTGCTGCCTTTCCCCTGCCCTCGATTTTCAATACAGAAACCCCGGCATCAAGAATTTGATCAATCCCATCGATCGTGCATAAATCTTTAGGAGACATCACATATTGATTATCTAAAACGAGTTCTGATTGAGTTTGTTCATCGATCACCCGGTACTTGCGGCGGCACACCTGGGTACATTTCCCCCGATTTGCCGACTCGTTATGGGCCATCAAACTCATGTAACATTTGCCCGATACGGCAACGCAAATCGCGCCATGGACAAACAGCTCTATCCTCACCAAATGACCACTCGGACCAAGAATCTGCTCTCGCACAATCCCATCGCGAATGATCCGAATCTGTTCTAGCGTCAGTTCGCGTGCAAGCACAATGACATCAGAAAACTTTGCAAAAAAGCGCACCGCTTCCAAATTGCAAACATTTTGCTGTGTAGAAATGTGCACTGGCAAACCGATAGAGCGGGCATATTCGAGCACGGCCACATCGCTTGCAATCACCGCCTCAGCGCCGCTATCTCGGATATGCTGACACAAATTTCTCATGACCGGCAGATCTTCATCATAAATAATTGCGTTGAGGGTGACATAAGCTTTAACCCCGCCCTCTTTACAAATGCGAATCACCTCGGGCAATTCTTCTAAAGTAAAGTTGTGAGCCGAATGGGCGCGCATATTGAGCGCATCCATTCCGAAATAGATCGAATCGGCCTTTGCTTGAATAGCCGCTCTGAGCGATTCCCAAGACCCAGCTGGAGCCATGATTTCTACATCTTTATACTGATGCTGAATCAAGATTGACCTCCCGCCTCCTCCCCCATTCGAGGAGGAAATGATTCTACAAATAACTGGTCCGCTCCAGCATGAGACGGACGAACTCCCGTAGAAGCCATCGCTAAGGCAATCTTGTCTGGCGGAATCTCGATGCGATTGTCGCTTGCCCAAGAGACCAACCGAGACATTACATCCCATTTGAGCACTATGCTATCTGCTGCACGACCTAATGCCACGCCTATTGCATGAGCATCGAAAGGGATACGATGATGGACTTCGAGCATTACATTTAAAAGCTCGAGATTTCCTGTATAAGACACCTTAGACAATAACGCACCTACCCATCTTCGAGTGCTCTCTACGGGCATGATCTCCTGATAGTCCCGGATGATAGATCTCAACAAATCCGCAGAACCGTGTGAAATCGCGCACTCCACTAGACAATTCGTTGTAGCCGAAACCTCTTCAATAGGCTGAGCAGAACCAAGACCTCTCGATACTGCTAAGGGCGGCGATGGAGCCGCGGCATTTGCGGCATCTTCTGCATTGACTTGGGACTGAACACATCCAGAGCTCGCTGCAGCTGGGTCCTCTAGTCGAGGGCGTCGAGCTCGCCTAAACGCAATAGCCATATTTTCTGGAGGGCGCTTGCGACACTCAAAAAAGGGCTGCGTTGCGTGATTGACGGCTTGGACTACCGCTGAATATGAGCGCGCTTCTACAGGACATGCCGCAATACGGACGAGGAAATTCTGAACCTGCACAGGAGAGCGAAATTCTCTACAAAGTCTTTCCGCCACATCTACGCGTTGCTCAACCTCCCATGCTTGGGTAAAGGGATATTCTGCTAACATTGCCATTGTTGATTGACGGTTGAAAACAATTGACGCCATAAATTCGGCAAGATGTTACCACAACTTGATCCATCAACTCAACAATTAGCGCTGAAAAAAGTTTTACTGTGGGTGAACGGGTTGCCGGTATGCACGCACTAAATCCGACGGAATGTATTGAGGAGCCCCTTCCCACCTCTCACCCCCTTCATATTGTCCCGTCTCTGGATTTAAGGACCACGAACGCACATCTTTGGTCCAGTCGATTTTTTCGGTCAACAAATCGGCTAGCCAATCGCTGAAGGAGGAAAATCCTTTTAAAAACACTAGCCCTGGGGTCGCAGCGATCATGGCAAGTGCAGAGCCAGCCGCCTTGACAACACCTTTGATAGGAGGTAGTTGTGCTGTCCATTTTTTCACGCGAAATGCGAGCCTATAACCTTGCTCAAGTCCCGTCTTTACCCCCCGCGCCATGCCATATTGCATCGCATGAAGCACCTTCGTCATATCTTTTACCGGCGGCAAGAATTGTTTAGCCCATCTCCCCTCAATCAAATTGTCTCGGAATTGATTGGCAAGCGTTCTCAGAGCATCTGAGCAAACCTGCACCACCCTTTTTTGCTCAGGGAGTCGCCCTCTTACATAATCTATGCCTTGATTTTTGATAGAGCGTAGAGCCTTCAAAACATCGTTTCTTGCTGGCAATCGTTGTTCTATCCCCTCTTTTAATGACCGTGCTGCGCTTGGCGCTAATGCTGCAGATGCATATAAACTACCAATAACGAGGGGGTGAGACAAAGCTGATGGCTGGCGGGATCGACCTGAAGCTGTGAGCGATGCAATCCTCATTCCATGCACGATTCCCTTGGCAGCATTCGTCACTGCAACTACAGTTTTGTGCGTGATTACACTGAAAATAAAGTAATTTTTTCCCCAATTCGCTAGGGATAACACGGTGTCTTGCAAAGCATTCTTAGAATGAGGCGCTGGTAATGATGGCATAACATTTAAACCCAAACCTGGAACAAAAAGAGTTGGATGCTTTAATGGACCGGGCGAAGGCGGGGCTGCTAACAGCGGTGTCGATAACGGCTCGCGGGCGCGTGTATTGCCAGATGGTGCCGCCACTTGGGCCCTAAATGAAGGCATCTGTTGCGAGTGCATCAGCTGTGCGAGTGTTTCTGGAGATGGTGCAGATTCTTTGCGAGACAACGTTGCATGTGGTCGATCGGTCAGTTGCGGTATCGCCCCCACTCCCAATCCTGGAACAAAAAGAGTCGGATGCTTTAACGGAGCGGGCGAAGGTGGAGCTGCTAACAGCGGTGTCGATAACGGCTCGCGGGCGCGTGTATTGCCAGATGGTGCCGTCACTTGGGCCCTAAATGAAGGCAACTGTTGCGAGTGCATCAGCTGTGCGAGTGTTTCTGGAGATGGTGCAGATTCTTGGCGAGACGACGTTGCATGTGGTCGATCGGTCAGTTGCGGCATGGCCCTCACTCCCAAACCTGGAACAAAAAAAGTTGGATGCTTTAACGGACCGGGCGAAGGTGGAGCTGCTAACAGCGGTGTTGGCGACGGTACGCTTGCATCTGCATTTCTGAGGATATTTTCCTCATGCGGCGTCAATGGAAAAGGGGGCTGTGAACGCGTCAATACTGTGAGCAATTGTGGAGATGCCACCAGGTTGGCGCAAGAAGATGTTGCAGCAACATCACGCATAAGCTTACGCGCAGCCACCCACTCGACACTTGGAATCATTGCAGATCCCACTCCCAAGCCTGTTGCATTGCCCCAAGACGCCAAGATTTGCAATGCATGCCATGCCACCCAATACCCCATGGTCGCACCCGCAATCGCAGATACAGCTATAAGACCGATTTCTCTCTTATAATGACGGGCTAAATGCAAAACATGAGAACCAAAAGAACCCGTAGAGCTGGGTTTCGTCACGCAAGGGTTCTTATCAAGGCGCAGCGGAGGGTTTAAGCGCGCCTTCCCCACAGTTTTGTAGCTCCGCGCCTGATGGATCGGACTCGACATCTGCAAGCGAAGACGGTATACCCGATCATCACAACTGATGACAGATTGAGCGTACACACCCTTCCCCGCAGACATAGGATAGCAAGATTCCAATACCGCCGAATCTCGAGAGTTCAGCGGCCTAGAGATATGCTCTACACCAGGTTTAAGGGGCTGTGTCTTCAACAATACACCAAAATATTTCAATCATTATTGTAGCGATAATTCACAAACATTATAACATTAATTATATTTACAAAAACACAAATAAAAATATTTACAACATACAAAACAGCGATTTTTTGCAAGAACGCATCTTTCCGTAGTCAATAAAATCTTTACTTGCTAAATTCGCGCTCTTATTTTGAGGAAAATATGGGCAAATTCGAAGGACTCACTGATCAAGAAGGTCGATTGTCGAACCTCTAATACCCTTCATGTGGGGTATTTCATTAAAGAAACCACCGCTTCATCCAAGAAAAATTCTGAATACGTTGCTTTGGGTTCTCATCACAGGAGCTCGTTGGTGCGATGTACCGGTGGGGGCACAATGGGCCTCCAGAGCTTGCGCTCACAAGTATTTAGGGCAATGGAAGGAGAACGGCCTTTTACAACTTGTCCTGACCGCGCTGCAAGAAAAGTGTATTGAGTGGAAACTGATCGATTTGACTCGACTAGCAGTTGATGGTTTCTTCTCTGCTGGAAAAGGAGGTGGGGAAAAAGTCAATCATGGCTTCAAAGGAAATTTCGGAGGTTAGTCGTTCGATGGGAAAGAAGGTTAAAATAGACATCTTTCGAAACCCACATTCCGTGCCTGTGCCCGTGCCCCTGCCTGTGCCCGCCCTTTCCTGATTTAATGCGTTCTCTGAGCCATCTTAATCAATATCGATACAATTCGTATTAACAACTCTCTACCTTTGACATATCGATCTTCATTTATAAGTTGCAA
>JAKAFF010000001.1 GCA_021818045.1 bacterium | reverse complement strand
TTAGGAGTTGGTACTGCAGGTTTTCTAGGTGCACGATGGATGGGACAGAGACAGGCGGCAGCATCTTTGGAGGCGGCTCAAGCGGCGGAGAGAAGAGCAACGGAGCGTTTTGTTGAAGACAAACGGGTGTTTTTAAAAGAACTAAATGAGTCAATCGCGCTCTTCGAGTCGTTTAAGGGGGACCACTTCCCACCAGAAATACAGGAGTTTAGTCACGCCATAGATCGAGCAGCACAACGTGTATCTCGGTTGTTGCGCAGCGCAACCTCGGGGGAATTATCGGCGCAGATTGAAGTGTTTTGCGGGCAATTAAATGCCATACGTAAGAACTTTCAGCCGCAGAAATGGCTGCAGAGTTTACAGGAGATACAGAGTGAGGTTCAGAGCGATTCCTGTTCAGAGGAGCTCCTAACGAAGCATAAACAATGGTTTGAGCGATGGAGTGCATCGATAGTGCAATTATCGCAATCTGCACGCCAGGGCACACTTGCAGCTAATAACATAGTGCCCAGAAGGGCGGTTAGCTCCTAACCCGTTCAGTAAGTATTGAGTGGGAGGAGGGATCGAGATTCTATACATTGTAGGGTTTCAATAGCCGCAAGTACTTCATGTACTCCAATTTGCAGGAGGCAGAAGGGCTGGCGGCATTTTCTTTTTAGACATGGGGTGCAACAGGGACGGCGCGCAATGACTCGGGCATTGGGCGCTCGGTGGGGTCCGCAAAGGGCCGGATCGGTTGCGGCATAGATGCCAATTACCTGCCGGTTGAGGGCGCATGCTAGATGAAAGGGCCCTGTGTCATTGCAAATCAATAGATCCATTTCGTTGAGAAACGCAGCGAAGGCGCGCAAAGGTAGGTCTTGCGGGGCAAGGCGTGCTTCAGGAATGTTTGCCGCGACGTGCTGCGCAAGCGTGGCTTCGCTTGCGGCTGCCGTAATCCATAATTCACAGTCGTATTTTTGCTTGAGCTTTCGGCCTAGTTGGATGAATTGATCCGATGGCCAGCGCTTGTATGGGTCTTTGGATCCAGGATGAAGCGCAATGCGTAGGATGGAGTTTTGATGAGGAGATGGTCGCGCAAGCGATGGTGTGCTTCGGGAGAGCTGTTCATGGGGTTGGAGATAAAAGGAGAGGGTTTGCGTGGTGGGGGTGGCTCCATAAGCGCTGATGATCTGCAGGCGGCGGGTGATTTCGTGCTGTGGGATGTTGGGAAGGGGGTGGGTGAGGAGGTCGTCGAGTCCTTTGTTGAGGCCCATGGTGCCGATGATGCGGGTGGCTCCAAGGAGAGCTGCAAGGGGAAGGGCGATGCGCTGCGAGGCATGGAACAGGAGGACGGTGTCGAAGCGCTCGCGGATGAGGGTGGGAAGGAGGGTGAGTTTGAGGGGATAAATGCGGTCGATGTGGGGGTTGTGGGCAAGCACTTGTTGGCCGGTCGGGCTAGTGAGGACGGCGATGTAGGCGGCTGGACAGCTTTGGCGCAGGCTTTCAATAGCGGGGGCGGCCCAAAGAGTGTCCCCTAGAGCGGTGGTGGAGATGATCAGGATGCGCTGATGGGTGGGGTTGGGAGATTTGCGAAAAAGGCGGACTAGTAAACGAAGCAAAAAATTTTTCATCGCTGTATAATCTCGCGCAAAGAACGGACGGGGAGTTGACTTAAGCGCACTTCAGAAAGACACTGTAAAAAGATCACAGCCAATTGCAGGTTGGTAATGAGAGGAATGTGGTGGTCGATGGCAAGGCGGCGGATTTTGAAGCCAGCGCTTGCTTTGTCTGGTCCTTTACCCGGAATGTTGATGATGAGATCGATGCGCCGATGCGCTAGGAGTGTTGCGATGTTTGGCTCAAATTTTTCCCCCACTTTGTAAACGGCAATAGAGCCGATGCCATGTTGGGAGAGAAAATCATGGGTCCCTTCCGTTGCAAAGAGATCCCACCCTTGAGCCTCGAGGTGACGCAAGGGGTCGAGGAGTTTGATGCGATAGTCAGCGCTTGCAGAGACGAGGAGCTTTTTGCCTAAAATGGCCTGCTCCGTGGAGAGCCAAGACATAAAAAAGGCGTCGAGATAGGTGTCCCCAATGTGAGCAACCTCTCCGGTCGAGGCCATCTCTACGTTCGCGACCGGGTCGGCCCCTTTGAGCCGTTTGTATGAAAATTGGGGGGTTTTGACGCCGACGTAATCGAGTTCTAGGGTTTCAAAGGAGCGCGGAGTGTATTTGTCGAGCAGGATTTGCGCTGTGAGCTCGATGAGGTTGTGGCCCGTGACTTTCGAAACAAAGGGGAAGGAGCGCGAGGCGCGGACGTTGCATTCGATGACCTGGATGGCGTTGTCTTTGGCAATGAATTGAATGTTGAAGGGGCCTGTAATGTAAAGCGCTTTTACAATGGCGCGGGTAATGTTTTTCGCACGGCGGATGGTCTCTAGATAGAGTCTTTGAGGAGGTAAGACAAGGGTCGCATCGCCCGAATGGACGCCTGCATTTTCCACGTGCTCAGAGATGGCGGATATAATGAGTTCTCCTCGTTGGGCGACGCCATCGATTTCAAGCTCTTTTGCATTTTCAATGAATTGGGAGAGGACGACGGGGTGGTCGGGCGAAAAGAGGGCCGCCTCTTTGAGGTATTTTTCAAGCTCTTCATCGCTTGTAACGACGTTCATGGCAGCGCCAGAGAGGACGTAAGAGGGTCGGATTAAGATGGGGTATCCCACTTGACGGGCAAAGTCTTGGGCGTTTTTAAGCGTCGTGACACGCTGCCAAGGGGGTTGGTCGATGTGGAGCGTTTTCAAAAGAGAGGAGAAGGTATCGCGGTTTTCTGCTTTGTCGATGGAGGAGGCTTTGGTTCCTAGAAGCGGGTAGCCCGCTGTGTGTAGGGGGTAGGCGAGGTTGTTGGCAATTTGTCCGCCTACGGAGACGATGAGGCCGTAGGGCGTTTCGAAGGAGGCTATGTCTTGGACGCGCTCAAATGTGAGTTCTTCAAAATAGAGGCGGTCGGATTCGTCGAAATCGGTGGAGACGGTTTCGGGGTTGGAGTTGATGAGGATGGTTTCAGCGCCCAAGTTTCTTAAAGTGCGGGCCATGTTGACGGCGCACCAATCAAATTCCACAGAAGAGCCGATGCAGTAGGGTCCAGAGCCTAGGACGATGATGGGTTTTTTTGCGGACGGGACAATGTCATGGCATTGTGCGTGATAGGTGGCATAGAGGTAGTTTGTCTTTGCATCAAATTCGCCTGCTAAGGTGTCGATTTGTTTGAAAAAGGGGGTGATTTTGTGCTTGATGCGCAGTTGACGCACTTGCTTTTCTTTGATTTTTTTCAGGCGCGCGATCGATGCGTCGGAAAACCCTAGTTGTTTTGCCTGTTTGAGTAGAGCGGGGGTGAGTTTGTGTTTGATGAGGTGGTTTTGAAAGAGGGCAAGTTCTCGAATTTGCTCGAGAAACCAAAGGTCGATGTGGGATAGGTCGGCAATGGTGCTAAGAGTCTCTTTTGTTTGGAGGGCTTGATAGATGGCAAAGAGACGCCTATCTGTTGGATGGCGGATGTCGTCGAGAGGTTTGTCGATGGATTCTGGAGGGTCGTCGATGCCTTGCGAGTCGATGTTGAGCATGCGGATCCCTTTTTGGAGCGCTTCTGGGAATGTGCGGCCGATGGCCATGACTTCTCCGACACTTTTCATCTCTGTGCCAATGGTGCGGTCGGCGGTTTTGAGCTTTTGAGTGTCCCAACGGGGGATTTTGACGACGATGTAATCAAGAGCTGGCTCAAAAAAGGCGGTGGTCTTTTTTGTGATGGCGTTGGTGATTTCATCGAGGCGATAGCCAAGGGCTAATTTCGCTGCCACAAATGCCAGGGGATAGCCTGTGGCTTTTGATGCCAGTGCGCTGGATCTAGAGAGGCGAGCGTTCATTTCAATGACTCGGTATTGGCCGCTTTTGGGGTCGAGCGCAAATTGTACGTTGCACTCTCCTTGGATCTGAAAGTGGCGTGCACATTGGATGGCAATTGTGCGCAATAACTGCACTTCATCATTGTTGAGGGTTTGAATGGGGGCGACGACGATGCTTTCCCCTGTGTGAATGCCCATGGGGTCGAAGTTTTCCATGTTGCAGATCGCAAGCGCTTGGTCTGCAGCGTCGCGTACGATTTCATATTCGAACTCTTTCCAGCCGAGTAGATACTCTTCAATGAGGATTTGCGGGGCTCCTTGAAGCGCTGCGTGGGCTTGCTTAATGAGCATGGCGTCTGAGTCGATTCTTCCAGAGCCGAGTCCTCCTAAAGAAAAGCCTGAGCGCATCATGAGCGGATAGCCAATTTGTTGGGCGGCAAGAAGCGCCTCTTCGACACTTGTGACGGCAATGCTTTTGGGACACAGGATGCCCATGGATTCTAAATGTTGCTTAAAAAGCTCTCTATCTTCTGTGAGGCGGATCGCTTCAATCGGGGTGCCAAGGACGGTGACTTTATGCTTTTTAAGGATGCCCAGGCGATCGAGTTCGAGGCCGAGATTGAGCGCTGTTTGCCCTCCAAAGCTTAAGAGAATAGAGGAGGGGCGCTCTTTGATGATGATTTTTTCAATCGAGGAGATGGTGAGCGGTTCGAGGTATACCTCGTCTACCATGTCGGGGTCTGTTTGCACGGTTGCAATGTTGGGGTTGACAAGCAGCGTGCGAATGCCCTCTTCTTTTAAAGCCTTGATGGCTTGCGATCCCGAATAATCAAATTCCCCTGCTTGGCCAATGCGTAGCCCTCCAGAGCCTAAGATGAGGGCGCTTTTCATAAAATGGCCTCGTAGAATTTTTCAAATAGGTAAAACGCATCGGTTGGGCCTGGATGACTTTCGGGATGAAATTGCACGGCAAAGAAGGGGTGTTTTTTGTGGTAAATACCTTCCACCGATTGGTCGTTTAAGCTGCGAAAGAGCACTTTCCAGTCGGAAGGGAGCGATTTTTCATCGATGGCATAGCCGTGATTTTGGGAGGTGATCACGCAACGCTTTTTTTCGAGGTCGATGCAAGGGTGGTTTTGGCCGCGGTGTCCGAATTTGAGCTTGTACGTTTTTCCTCCAATTGCAAGAGCTAAGATTTGGGCGCCAAGACAGATGCCCATGAGTGGTTTTCCTCGCTTGAGGTTGCGTTGCAAAATCGATACGGTCTCTTTGCAAAGGGCTGGATCGCCAGGTCCATTGGAGAGAAAGAGAGCGTCATATTCCTCGTTGGAGTAGTCGTAGTTGTAGGGCACTCGGAGTATTTGCACAGGGAAACGGAGTAAGCAGCGCAAGATGTTTTCCTTCATTCCACAGTCGACGAGGAGGATTTTTTTTGTGCCTGTGCCATAGAGCTGTTTGTGGGGGAGGCTTACTTGCTGCACGAGATGGGTATTATTGGGGTCAAAAAAGCGCCTAGGACGGTTGCGCCCTTGGCAGATGGCGCCAAGTGTGGCTCCTTTTTTGCGCAAGGTTTTGGCAAGAGCTCTTGTGTCAACGCCTGTAATAAGTGGGATGTTTTGGCTTTGCAGCCATTGCAAAAAAGGGGTGTGGGAGCTGTGGTGAGAGGCGATGGGACTTGCCCAATTGACAACAACGCCGCTTGCTTGGATTTTTTCCGATTCCCATTCAGAGCTGGTGGGGACCCCATAATTGCCGATGAGTGGCGATGTAAATGCAAAAATTTGCCCTGCATAGGAGGGGTCGGTGAGCGATTCGACGTAGCCTGTCATTCCTGTCGAAAAGACCACTTCTCCGAAATAGGTGTTAGTTTGCCACTTTGGCGAAAAGCCTGGGAAGATTTCTCCCGATTTCAGGACGAGCTGAGATGGAGTCATGCCTTGCGAGCATACTCAAAGCCCGATTTTATCCACAAGACGTGGCGATGGTTGCTAAGGCCTCGATCCAATAGGGTTCTAGATTGAGTGCAGGACAGCGGTATGCATCTATGCTTTGAGCGCGAATGAGAGGGAGATATAGCTCTTCAATTTCAAAAAGCGTTTCGATGTGATCCGAGGTGAAGGTGATGGGGACGATGACGATTTGCTTTTTGCCTTTAGCCCATGCAGCGCTTGTTTGACATATTTCATTTGTGTAGGGGCGCAGCCACTCGCCTTTG
Organism: bacterium; assembly: GCA_021818045.1. Lineage (GTDB taxonomy): Bacteria > Chlamydiota > Chlamydiia > Chlamydiales > SM23-39 > REEB52. The sequence goes on along the minus strand of JAKAFF010000001.1, from coordinate 20,173 downwards.
CCAAATTTAGATTGATAGGAGAGCTTGCCGAGCGCTTTGGGGAAAAAGCGCATGACGCCTTGAAAAGAGGCGTTGCACTCTTTTTCGTAGCAGTCCCCAGATGCAATGAAAGAGCGGGGAACTCCATGGGCAGAAAAGAGGAGCGCTGTCTCTTCTTCTTGCAGGTGGTGTTCGTGCAAAAAGGTGCGGATGCGCTTTTGATATGCATTGAGAAAAGCGGGGTGATTGGCGTAAGAGTGGATCCAGCGTATTTGCTGACTGCGACTTAAAAAACGGATTGCGCTACCTGTTGTCGCAGAGCAAAATTGCGGAAATAAGGGGAGAGCGCAAAGGCGCGTGTGTTGTTGGATGGCAGCGAAAGAGGCTGCATGCGTTGCCGGCAGATAGCGGTGAAATGTCAATACACGGCAATTGAGGAGCTTTGCAAGCGCGTTAGCGATTGCTTCCGTATCAAAGTAGATCGGAGAGGCGCCTCCAATTTTTTCATAATCCGCGCGCACGGCGACGGATCTTTTTGTTGCAACACGCCCAAAAATCCAATTGTGTAGAAAAGGGGGAAAGGGGGTGCGGATCACATCTTGATCGCAAAGAAGCTCTCTTAAAAAAGGTTCGATCTCTTCTAAATGACGCGGTCCGCCAAAATTTACCAGTAGTAAATCGTCCATCTGCTATATTCTCGAAGTATGTATATGATTGTATTGCTGAGTCTGATTTTTAGCTCGCTTGTTGTGGCAAAAGAGCCCTCTACACAGCCTACAGCGCCCAAAGAACCATCCTCGCTGCCGCCGACAGAGCGCATCGATACGCAAGCGCCACCACCGCCGCCGCCAATAGCCCCAGAAGTGACGGCTTTGCGCAAAAGTTATTGGACGCACCACCACTCTGCCTACGTGGGATATCGCAGAGATCGACAAGAGTTCGATGCCTTTGGGCCGGGCCTACTCAATACGCGGACGCAGGTAAAGGATCGCAATGCGATGCACCTGATTGTCGGCTCCCATATCGAATTTAAAAAGCTCGTCACAACTGTTTCGGCAAGTTATGGGTGGCTCGTTTCCGGAGAGACTCGCTTTCGCGATCCGGGCAATAGCCCCCCTCTCACTTTCCCCTCATTTTCTCTCGGAGCCGGTTATAACATCGATGTGCGGGCAGCGCTTGGATGGAAATTTGCTCTTTTCACGCGTCCTAATGTCACTTTTTCCTTTATCCCCTCCGTTGGTTACAACTACGATCACATGATGAATGACCCGCAAGGCGTCAAGCGCTACACATTGCCAGATACGCACAATGTCTCCACGTGCTATTTCCCAAAACCCAATCAACAAGATTGGTTTGGTCCATTTGTGGAAGGAAAATTTCAGACGATCGCATGGAATTTTTTCTCCTGGGTCCTCTTTTGCCAGTACCATTGGCCCTACTTAGTTGCAAAATCGAAAACACAGATCGAAACGTACTCATATGATGCGTCGGGGGCCTTGGTATCAGATGAGCTCTCGCAAATCAATTCCGTCATGAAGTCTGGCGATTTAGGGATGGTTTTGGCCGGCACGAGTCTCAAATTTTCCTTTGGACAAGGGTGGGCAGTCGGTGCCCATTTTGAAGGGGCCACCACTTGGAAAAATGGGAGAAATATCGCGCAGCTTACACAGGAAAATTTCTTTGCAACGCCCATTGACATGACAAAAAGCCATAGCGTAAGCCCCGCGCTCATCCGCTGGACATTTTATGCGATTTCCTTCATGGTGGATCGGAGATTTTGATGATCCGTTACCTTTTGCTTTGTTTGCTGTTTTCTTGTGGCAACTCTTCGCGGGGAACTCTGCGCATTGGGGTCGATCCAAACTGGTATCCGCTAGATTTTGGCACGCAAGTCTCCTACGTCAATGGTTTTACCGAAGAGCTTTTAGTAGAGTTGGCTCACTATAGCGGCCTTGAATTCGAAAAGATCCCTGCCAATTGGGATACCTTATTTGATGGCTTAAGACGCAATCAATACGATGCGGTGCTCACGTCGATGGAGCCCTATATTTTTAACACGGCGCGCTATGACTTTTCTTCGAATTTTTTGACCTTGGGCCCTGTGTTGATTGTCCCTGTGGGGTCATCTCATGAGACTCTGGCCTCATTTCAAGAGGCGCTGATTGGCATTATCACGAATGATCCAGCCGTAAATTTGATCGAAGTGCACCCAAATCTCATCATCCGTAAGTATGCAACTATCCCTGAACTTTTGAATGCGCTTGCGATAGGAGAGGTGCAAGGGGCTTTGCTCGATCAGATTCCGGCGGTGAATTATGTCGCCGATTTATATGCCGATCGCTTGAAGATCGCAGGCGCGCCGCTTAACCAAAAAGGGCTCCATTTGCTCGCCCTCAAAGATCACTCTCATCTCGTAGCTGTATTTAACAAAAACCTCGATGCGTTCAAGCGGAAAAAGCAGTTTCAAGACTTGCTCAAAAAATGGCATCTCATTTGATTTTGCAGCGATCGTGCTCCGAATATTCGTCTCTGACTTTTTGCAAAATCGCGGGGTCGATAGGACAAGGGGTGATATCCCAGACTTTTTTCGCATAGTTGTGGATCGATGCGTCTGCAGAAAAGTTCCCCATTGCAGCGATGTTGTGTAGAGCACTTTCTGCCCAAAGCCGTGGTTTTGAAAAGAGTGCTTCCACTTTTTGCTGCGTCTGGTAATAGGGACGCAGGTCTTGTAACACTCGGTAAGGATCGCCTTGTGTGAGGTTTTGGTAGATGCTTTTAAAGCTTTCTGACTCTTCAAGTCCTTGAGCAAAGGTGTCGTCATTGAGCGTGTCCACCGCACGTCGAATCGCTTCGTCCTGAGAATAAATGTCCCAAGGATTATAGGGTTTTTGGTTTTCCTCAGCGCTGGCCCCAAATCGAAAGGGCCACCAACGATCTGTGACGGCGGCTTGCATCTCTATATTGGATCCATCATCTGTGGCAATAGTGAGCGCGCCATTCATGGCAAGTTTCATATTGCCGGTGCCCGATGCTTCCCACCCAGCAGCTGAGATCTGTTCCGATAGATCTGCTGCAGGGATAATCACTTCCGCTCTCGATACGTTGTAATTTTCAACGAAGGCTACACAAAGATAGTTCTTCACCACAGGATCTGCATGGCACTTTCGGGAAAGCGCACAAATGAGTTGGATGATTTGTTTGGCCATTTTGTAGCCAGGGGCAGCTTTTCCTGCAAATACACTGAGGCGATGCAGGGGTCTTGCAGCCGGATTGTTGCGAATCTCTTGATAGAGCATGATGAGATGCAGGGCATTGAGTAATTGTCTTTTGTATTCGTGAATGCGCTTGATTTGCACATCCACAAGGGACAAGGAATCGAGAATATGGGAGTGCGCGATCACTTTGCCTGTAGCATCGCGGATGCTGCTTTCTGCAGTGAGAAATTGATGGAAGGCCTCTTTGTTTTTCTTCTTGATCTCCAAAAACGCATCTTGCGATGCAGGATCTGAGGCAAATTGAGATAGTTTTGCAATCTCTGTAAAGTCTAGAACCCATTTTTTGCCGATCCGTTTTGTAATGAAATCTGCAAGTAGGGGGTTTGCCGCATAGAGCCATCTGCGGTGAGCCACGCCGTTGGTCACATTGACAAAGCGATCTGGGTACATCTCATAAAAATCTTTGAAGATATTCGTCTTTAAAATTTGCGTGTGTAAAGCTGCAACCCCATTGACTTTGTGCGAGCCGCAGATCGCCAGATGCGCCATCCGAATTTGCCCGTCTTCAATGATCGACATGCGGCGCACTCTTTCCTCATCGTTTGGAAAACGGGCGCGGACTGCAGTACAAAAGTCCCAATTGAGCTTTTGGATGATGCGATATTGACGCGGCAAGAGCGCTTGCACACGCCCTTCATTCCACGCCTCTAATGCTTCGCGTAGGATGGAGTGGTTGGTGTATCCACATACCATTTGACATGTTTCCCAAGCCGTATTCCAAGGAAAGTCATAGTGGGTGACGAGGATGCGGGTGAGCTCCGCAATGGTCATCGCGGGATGGGTGTCGTTGATCTGAATGCGCACTTTGTCGCCAAATTGGCTTAAATTGCCAAAGTCGCGAAGGTGGCGCCTGATGATGTCTTGCAATGAGGCGGACACTAAGAGAAATTCCTGCTTTAAGCGTACTCTTTTGCCCAATTCGTTGTTGTCGTTGGGATATAAGACGTCAGTTAAAGAGGTGTTTTCTGATGCCTGATCTAAAAATCCCGAGTTGTAGCGCTGTAACAGAAAATTGCGAGGAGATTCCTTTGTCGACCAGAGGCGCAGTAGCAATACCGAGTAGTCTGCTTGTTCGGAATAGCCTAAGATGGGAATGTCGAAGGGTAAGGCGCGCACCTCTTCATAATTTTCTAAATCATAAACTTCCTCCCCATGGCTATTTGTCTTGGGGACTGCTTGGCCGCTTAATAATACGCTTACAGAAAAAGCATCTCGCCTCGATTCCCAAGGATCTGCATTGACTAGCCAGCGATCCGGACGCTCCATTTGTATCCCATTCCAGATCTCTTGTTCAAAAATGCCATACTGATAGCGCAGGCCATAGCCGCGCGCTGGATAGCGCAAAGCTGCAAGCGATTCCAGAAAACAGGAGGCCAGCCGCCCCAACCCCCCATTGCCAAGCCCTGGATCGCTTTCACAATGGATGAGATCGGAATAACTTCTTCCCATTTTTTCCAATACCCGTTGTGTGAGTTCTTTACCTCCCATATTGCGGATATTGTTGCCGAGCAACCGGCCAGGGAGATACTCCATGGATAAGAAATTGAGAAGCCGTGGCTTTTTGTAAAGCATCGTGTCGATGGTCGCGGTCATATTGACCATGATCTCTTCTCGTAAAGCTTCACAAAAAGCGCGGTAAAATTCCCCGATGGTCGCATCTTTTGCCGTATGGCCGCTCGAGGTGATGATGAGGTGTTTAATCTTTTGGACGAGGTCGTCTGCTTGACTTTCTAGGCTCATGCTCTTGTGTATACACAGACTTTTTTGCGATGTAAAGCGGCTTTACATTTTGATGCACAATTTTAAAGCGTGAAAGGCCAGGATGCTAACGAGTGCACAAAGGGGAATTGTGACTGCCCAAGAGATGACGATTTCTTTGAGGGTTTGTAAGTTGAGGGCTTTGATGCCGCCTGCAAGGCCAACACCTAGCACCGCCCCAATGAGGGCGTGTGTTGTGGAGATGGGAAGGCCAAGTTTGGATGCGAGAAGGATGGTGAGCGCTGCGCCAAATTCCGCAGAAAATCCGCGCGTTGGAGTGAGCTCTGTGATCCTCTTGCCAACTGTTTCGATGACGCGCCATCCCCAGGTCGCAAGACCGATGACAATGCCGCTGCCGCCAAGTGCCAAAAGCCATGAAGGAATGGGAGAGTGGGTGGGGATGGCGTGTGTTTGGAAGACGCCGACGATGGCGGCCACGGGGCCTATAGCGTTGGCAACGTCGTTGGCTCCATGAGCAAAAGCCACGAGGCATGCGCTGAGGATTTGGAGGGGAATAAAGATTTGCTCTACGCTGTGATAAGGAGTGGCCGACTGGAGAAGGGGGGAGCTTTTTCGCACGGTGTCGTTGAGTTGATGCATTTGGTGTAGGATTTGGGAGATTTCTTGTGCATGGGCGCCCGCTTGGTTGGAAAGATGCACGCGTTGTAAGTGGTAGAGCGCCTTTTCAAGACTGATGGCTTGGTGTAACTGCAATCCTAAGGCAAGCTGCGGCGTTGCCTGGTATTTGCGTTTGACTAAAAGATGGCTCACGGAGGCAGCGCTCAGTCCTACACAGGAAGAAAGGGAGATGGCGTGGGTGAAGGAGAGGTCGAGGTGCAGGCCGTGAAATACTAAGCTGAGTGTGACGACGCTAAAGCATAAAAAAACGAGAGCGGGGGTGAGTTTTGTGGCGGCTTCGATGGGGTTTAAGGTAAAGAGAATCTTTTTTTGGATGATCGAGAAGATCGCATAGGCGACAAGGCCGCTCAGGAGCGGTGAGAGGATCCAGCTGGAGGCGATCCAGGCGAGCTCTTGCCAATGGATGGCGTGGATGCCCGCAACACACAATCCAAAGCCGACGACCGATCCAACGATTGCGTGAGTTGTGGAGAGGGGAAGGCCAAAGTAAGAGGCCGCTTGCAAAAGCAAACCTGTGGCAAGAAGCGATCCCATCATGCCAAGGACAAAGGTCCAGGGGTCTGCTTGGAAGAGGGATGTGTCAATGATCCCTTTTTGGATGGTTTGCGAGACGCTAGATCCTACAAAAAAAGCTCCGGAAAACTCTAAGATGGCAGCGAGAATGACAGCATGCCTTAGGGAAAGGGCGCGCGATCCCACAGAGGTGCCCATGGCGTTTGCGACGTCATTTGCGCCGATATTCCAAGCCATGTAGAAGCCGAGAAGCAGGGCCAGGGTCTGGATGAGGGTGAATGGGTCCATCAGTTATTTTAGCTCTAATAGCATGCGGATGCGATTGCCTAGTTTTTCAGATAGCGCAGCGATGGCCCGAATTTCATCGATAAGCGTGTGCAGTAGATGAAAGGCAGGATAGGGCATGAGCTCGCCATCTTGATACAATTGCTTGAGTAGCTGCGTCTTCAAAAGGTCCGTTTCGTATTCCGCGAATGCGGTCTGTTCGACCATGCGCTTGACTTTTTGCGCCTCAAAGCCGCCAAAAGAACATTCCAGGAGCTCTTCCAACTCTTTGATGATTTGTTTGGCCAGGTGAAAGGCGTCTAGACTTTTATGGCAAAAAGCGAGAAATGGCGTTTGCATGGCGGGGAGTAAGTCAATGGGCCGCATGGTGGCATGTTTGGCAATGAGTTCTGCTTGATCTGCAAGAGCGTCTTGCAAAGAGAGAATTTCAAGAATGGCTCCGCGATCTACTGCGAGAAATAGGCTTTTGGGAAGATGGTTGCGAATGTCGTTTTTGGTCAGGTCTGCTTCGTGTTCAAGCCGAGAAATGATGGCCGCATTTTTGCAAATCACATCCATGTCTTGGGACATAAACGCTTTGAATAGGGGAGGTAATTCGTGCAGGCAAGCCGCGACTTTGTCGATGTGCGTTTGCAGAGGCGCGAAAGGCGATTTTCCGAACAACTTGGCAATCGTCAACATTGTCAGGGATGTTACACGAATCGAAAAATTATACCAAATGTAATAAATAACTTCACATTTAAGCTGCGTGAAAGCTGCCGACAAATCGCACATCGAGCCTATACACAAATGAGTTCAAAAGTTGGTTTTGGGTAACGCGATAGGTAAATTGCGCCGCTTTGGCGCAGCCGAAAAACCAACTTTTGAACTCATTTGTGTATAAGTTGTTATTGAATCGCGCAGCAGCTAGCGGCTGGGCGCGATTCGGGATTCTTGAAGAAAGGCTCTAGCGCAATCTTCACAACCGCCTCTCCCTTCGAGGCCCGATCGTCCCTTGCGAAAACAGTAATGTCTCCTCCAGCGAGCGTCTGGCAATACGCAAAAGCCGCCTCCGCACGTGGCATAAAGCGGATGGGTCTTGACATGTGTCCTCTCGCATCCCTTTGGCGATCGCCTAGAAATTGTTGGAGAGCGTCATCCTCGTGAGGCAGGGGAACAGTCACTACAGGGATGATCAAAACAGTAGCGTCTTCCGCAGCGTTGTGCAACTGCCTCAGCGCGTTGGCTAGAGAAGCTCCCTCCTTACCTGCACGAGCTTGAGGGGTAAACGCGGCCCGCAAGAGAGCTTCCTCTTCAAACACCTGACTGTTCTTTTCGCTCAAAAATCTGAGAGTAATGCCGCGGCCGCGCACTTTAGCAAGTTCCAAAAGCATGAGAGAAAGCTCGCGAAGGAAGAGTCTTTCCCCTTGAAACTCTGCTGCATTCCTATCATCAATGACAATTGTAATTCGCTCTCTATAAAATTGGTCCATCAATCGCTGACAATCTGCGGAGAGCGCATATTTTTTAACAAAACCATCCTGTGCATTCACGCGTCCTGCTAATTGAGCCGCAGTCTGAGCAGATTTGACGAGGGTTAGAGTGCCTCTCGGATCTTCCCAATTAGCAAAAGGCGCCAATCCCGTCGCCTGCGGTTCTGGAGAAGGAGGCGTCGCTGCAAAAGGCCCACTTTGAATGCGAGATGTCATAATTTGCCTATTTGGGAAAAACAACGCCGCAGTTTAAGTTTCTCAAAATTTTTTGACAAGCTCGGCGAAACTCATCAAAGACATCTTGATGAAAAATGGCATCAGTTAAGGAAGATGAGAGCGCTAATGAGAACACCATACAGGGGGTAAATTAGTTTCCTGAGTGTACGGTACTGAATTGTCAATTATATGAGGGTTGAGTAAGTCGGGGAAAGTTCCTTGTGCTGCAGAAAAAATGCCTGTCGTTTGTACATCGTTAAGTGCATTGGCCGTAGCAGAGTTTGTGAGTTGCAGGCTTTGCTGTGTCGCAGTGATAGCAGAACCATTAGCGCTGAGGGCGGAGGCTGCATTGGGGGCTGCTACTCCAATGACGCCCGGATAACTGCCGACAGGGATCGTTGTGAGTAAACTATAATTGCTTGTGTTAAAAACTTGCACATTATTGGTGTTGCTGCTTGCTACATATATCAGCGAACCATTGGATGTTATGCCAAGGGCAGCTGGCGTATCGCCTACTGCAAGACTGATTGTAGCAACAATGCTTTGAGAGGCGACGCTGATTACTGAAACAGAGCTTGAGTCGCCGTTGGAAACATACACAGAAGATCCGTCTGGAGAAATGATCATCGCATCTGTGCCCGCTCCAAATCCGCCTACATTAATCGTGCTGATCACGCTCTGAGAGGACACTCGAATGACTTCAACGATACCATCATTGTAGGAACATGCGTAGACAAAGCTGCTATCAGGGGTAATTACAAGAGCGCTGCCGGTGTAAGGATTGATGCTAATTGAAGTGACCGCCAGTGTGTTGGTGTTAATAACGGAAATACTATTTTGATTGCCGACATAGACTTGAGAGCCATTGGGAGTGGCCGCGACTGATGTAGGGGATGTGCCAACGGAAAGAGTTGCAATTACTGTTTGGCTTCCAATATTGATGACAGACACGGTATTGTCTTGCTGATTCGTCACGTAAACTTGGGTGCCGTTTGTAGCTACTGCAGAAGGGCCGGTTCCCACGTTGATTGTTGCGATTACTGATTGCGAGGCTGTGCTGATTACAGATACAGAATTGCTAGAAGTGTTGCATACATAGGCGAATTGGTTGTCTGGAGTGATAGCAATTGCAGAGGGGCCGTTGCCGACCGCGATTGTTGCAGTGACAGATTGGTTAGTGGTGTCGATAACGGATATGTTATTATTAGCAGTGTTTACAACGTATGCCTGTGCTTGATTGATGCCTATCGCTATTGCAGAAGGAAGGCCCCCCAGAGATACTGTGGCAATGACTTGTTGGATAGAAGAATCGATGACAGAGATTGTGCCCGCATTTTTGTTGCCTACATAGACTAGGTCAGCAGCGCCAACTAGGGAGCTAAGAAAAAGAAACATGGAGACGCGAAATAACATAGACCCTCATAATTTTTTGAACAGTTTGGGGAAGGCGGTTTTTATGTGCAAGAAAAAATTAGAAAAATGACAGAACAATCGAATGTGTATACATCGAAGCAACATCCCACAATCTTTTTCGTTATCTCACTAAATTTATTTTGCCCATCATGTCGCTTGCGATCTTGCATGTCCTGTCCCTTGCTTTATCCATACAAACCCGATTTGACCAGTTCTCGTACCCAATAGAGCACAAGAGACTATCTTTCATTCCTGATTCTTCAAGCTGTTTCGGTATGCTCAACGCTTGAGTGCCAAAAAAGAATTGTGTGATTGAAGTGAGCCTGTGGTTGACAAGAAAGGGATTCTGTATGTTATGTCTGTAGCATGAGATGGTTTTTGTCGTTTGTATTTGTGACATGGAACGCCTTGTACTTGTTTGCTTCAGATGCCTCAGTATGCGGGCATGTAGTTGCTGTACAGGGAACGGTAGTGGCAACGAACCAATTACAGGATACAAAAAGAGTGCTTTTTCGAGGCGCTGCTTTATTTACTGCAGATGTGCTTACTACAGGGCCTGATGGAAAAATACAGTTGAAATTTACGGATGAGGGCTTGGTGAATTTATTGCCTAACACCGTGTACCGCATCAGCAGTTATTCTTTTAGTGATGAAAAACAAGATATTGCGGTCGATTTATTTGAGGGTGGTTTTCGAGCTATGACAGGCAATATTGGTAAACAGAACCCTGGTGGTTATCAAGTCACCACGCCGGTTGCAACAATTGGGATTCGTGGCACAATATTTGATGCTTTTTTTCAAGATGGGGAGCTGAATGTGGGCACTGTTTTTGGAACGGTTATTGTGCATAATGCGGCAGGTTCAGTGGAACTTTCTTCTGGTATGTATGTTTCTGCTATGTCGTACTCAGAGCTTGGCAAACCAGAGACCACAGCTCCTGCAGTGTTTACTGAGTTGAACTTTGCTCCTCCTGTGGGGGGAGAGTCTGTGCAGAGAGCTCAAAGCAAGATAGAAGGACGGTCGATGTATATGGTGCCTAAGTCTTCTTCAGCAAAAGTAAAGCCTAATCCGCCATCTGCAAAAACTAAGCCTATGCAATCTCCACGGTCTCCTGAAAAGGCAAGTGAAAAGGAGGGAGAGTGGCTACATGTGCCTGCATCACAAGGGAATCCTGCCTGTGGCTAAGTGGATCGTATTTTTGATGGTGTTGGTGCGTTTGGAGGTGTTTGCTGCGTCTGCAGAGCTCGCGCTGGCTCATAAAAAGCCAGGAACGCCGAGTGATATTCGTGGTATTTTGATTACAAGTAACCCCAAAAATATTCATGCTGGAGGACGGTCTGATATTCAAGGAGTAGAGATTCAAGACCTGTCGATCCCAGGAAAGCCTGAGGAATTGGAAGCTTTATTGAAGCCGTATTTAGGCAGGAAATTAAATTTAGATACTGCCATTGAAATCAAAGGACAAGTTCTTCTTTACTATCAAAAGCACCAACAATTGCTAGTAGACATCGAGATGCCTAAGCAATCTACCGTAGAAGGGGTTTTGCAAATTCTTGTTTTAAAGCAGCAGTTTGGACGTCCTGTGTACATTTACAAGGGCCAACAATGGTATACTGATGCACAGTTAAGTCAATACTTGGGTATTGTGCCTCATCAAGAAATTTCTGAAGATGTGCTGCAGAATAATCTATCTTGGCTCAATAGAAATCCGTTTCATTATTCTACGACATCGTTTGTCCCTGCAGAGGAGCCGGGAGTTTCAAACCTGGAAGTCACCACCACTGCCAGAAGTCCGCTGCGCTGGTATACCAGGGCTGATGACACAGGGTCTGCTTCCACTGGATATGGAAGATTTGCCGGGGGGTTTTCCTGGGGCAATGCGCTGTGGAGAGGAGATTTGCTTACCTTTGAGTATGACTGCTCGAACGATTTTATGCGGTATCAATCTTACATGGGGGCCTATACTTCTTTTTTACCTTGGCAACACCTTTTGCTGTTATTCGGTAGTTACGCTAAAGTCAACCCGAAGATTCCTCCAGAGCCGGACGTCCCACCTACTCACGCCATGACTGCTCATGCAACACAGGCTTATTTGCACTATACAATTCCTATTAAGCCGATGTATACCCCCTTTTCTCAAGAAATTAGCTTTGGGTTTGAATATAAAAACACCAATAGTAACACAGTATCTTTGTCTGGGGGAGTGGTGGAAACACAACTCATTGGCCCTCCTGTAATGAGTAATTTGAATGTTACGCAGTTTTACGCTAATTATACGATGCGACAGAAGGTGAGTGTACATGACATTATAGCGAGCGCTGATTTCTATGGATCACCAGGGGCTTTGCTCCCCCATCAGTCTAATCAAGATTTTGGTCTTCTGCGCCCTAATTCGAAAAATCAGTATTGTTATGCGTTTATTACTGCAGCGGATGTCATTACCTTGCCCAATATCATGACTATTTCTGTGTTGCTTCGTGGGCAAGTTTCCAATGATACCCTTCCTTCGACAGAATTAATCAATTTGGGTGGGTACAACACGATACGTGGGTATCATGAAGCAGAGTTAAGTACAGATAATGGATTGATTGTAAATGTGGAGTTGCGTTCTTTGCCAATTAGTCTTTGGCGATCGGTGGGGGATCAATTAATATTTCTTGCATTTTGGGATTATGGGTTGGGGAATAATTGGTTTGTTCAGAAAATTACAGGAATCGCAACACCACCTCATACACAGTACCTTATGGGAGTCGGTCCTGGTATTCGCTATACGATTAATCCTTATTTGCAAGCCCGGATCGATTACGGTTTTAAGTTGCATCAACTTTTTACCAACAATGCTGCTGCACGGGAAATAAGGCTAGGATTTGGACAGTTTCATTTGGGGCTCTTATTGAGCTATTGACCGGGCTCGCATTTTTTCTTAGTTATGCTGGAAAATGCGCTGCTTTTCTTCCTCTGTCAATTTTCTAAACTCTCCTACAGGCAGTGGACCGAGAACAAGACCGCCAATGCGCACGCGCGTCAATTCGATGACTTTGAGTTTGGCCCTCTCTGCAATGATGCGCACTTCGTGCTTTTTCCCCTCTTTCACGCAGATGCGAAATGTGCCGCGGCGCACTTTGTGCACAGATACGGGGCGTACCCATTTTTCATCGACGCGGGCCCCTTGAGAGAGGCATTCGAGGTGCTCTGGGGTGATTTCAGAGGTGGTTTTGACAATGTATTCTTTGATGATGTTGGAGGAGGGGTGGATCACTTGGTTGGCAAAGTGGCCGTCATTAGTCACAAGGAGCAATCCCGTCGTTTCGCGATCGAGCCTGCCAACGGTAAAGAGCCGCTCTTGAGAGTCGGGAAATAGGTCGAGCACGATGGCTCTTTTCCCAGGACGTACATTCGTGCAGAGATACCCTGATGGCTTGTTGAGGATGTAGTAAATTTTTTTCTGCTCTGCTTTGATCGCTGTCCCATCGACGGTAATGCGGTCCATGTGCCAGTCGATGTGGTGTTGAGGTTGCTTGATCGTCGTGCCGTTGACTTGCACACGCCCTTGAAAGATCAGCTCTTCACAGGCGCGCCGAGAGGCAATTCCTGCCGCGGCGAGAGCTTTACTAAGTCTTTTCTTTTCCATAGAGCGTGGAGTATAAAGGAATCGACGTTTCTGTTAAACTGCTAAAAAACGAGGACGCCCTATGGCTCAGAAATTGCCAAAATTGATTTTACTCAGGCACGGTCAGTCGATTTGGAATAAAAAAAATTTGTTTACGGGATGGGTCGATATCCCAATGAGTGCGGATGGGATTGCAGAGGTCATGGAGGCGGGAAAGCGGATCGCGGATTTGCCTGTAGATGTCGTGTTTACGTCGACTCTCAATCGAGCGCAAATGACGGCAACGCTTGCTCTTTTGCATCATAAAAGCGGTAAAATTCCCGTTTTTTTACATCCAGGCGTTAAGAGACTTTTTGAGTGGGAGCAGGTGTATAGCGAAGAGGCGCAAAAAGAGTTGATTCCGGTGCATATTGCATGGGAGCTCAATGAGAGGATGTACGGAGAGCTTCAGGGGCTCAATAAGGCGGAGACGGCTAAAAAATATGGGACAGAGCAAGTGCACACATGGCGGCGCAGCTACGATGTCAGGCCGCCTGGAGGAGAAAGCTTAGAGATGACGGCGCAAAGGACGATTCCCTATTTTCAAACAGTGATTTTGCCGCGCTTGGAGAGGGGGGAGTCTGTGTTGATCGCAGCGCATGGCAATTCACTGCGCTCGATTATCATGCATCTAGATCAACTCAGTCCTAAAGAGGTGGTAGCGTTAGAGCTTGCAACGGGAGAGCCCCTGATCTATACGCAGCAAAATGGACGGTGGGAGAGATGATTTATCTCGATAGCCACTCTGCAACGCGCCCATGCCAAGCGGCTTTGGAGCGCATGGGCCCCTATCAACAAGAGCACTGGGGAGCAGGCTTTGCTCCTCATCGCATGGGCCAAGAGCTGATTGCTGCATTAGATGCGCGCTATCGGATGCTCTACGATCTCATCGGCGCACAGGAAGAGTGCGATCGCTTCGTCTTTACCTCTTCTGGCGCAGAGGCAATTAACCAAGTGTTTTGGTCTGTTTTTTTGCACAAGGCCCGTACAGAAGGCAAGTGCCATTTTATTATTTCTCAAATAGAAGATGCGCCAACGATGCAGTGCGCAAAGCGTTTAGAGGATCTAGGTTGTATAGTGAAGATTGCTCCCGTCGACGCGCAAGGGAGGATCGATGTGCAAAAATTGGCCGAGTTGATCAATCCTCGGACGGCGTTGATTTCCATCACGATGGCGCATGGTTTGACAGGGGTGATTCAGCCCTACGAAGAGATCGCAGATCTGGCACAAAAGCGGGGCGTGCTTTTGCATCTTGAGGCAACCTATGCGATTGGTAAGCTGCCCTTTGATGGGTGGTTGGGCGATTATTTGACCTTTTCGGGGGATCGCATGCACTCTGTAAAGGGATCGGGCGCCCTTTTTGCCAAAGAAAAAAGCCCTTTGACTGCATTGATCGTGGGAGGCAATGAACAAAATGGACTGCGCGGAGGTCAATTTGATATTCCCTCTTTTATGGCATTGAGCGCCGCCGCGCAGCAGTTGCTTTTGTATTTAGATGTCATGAATTTAGAAGTGGCGCGCTTGCGCGATTTGTTGGAAAGTCGCGTGCAAGGCACGCCGCTATATCAAGATGTGCTGCGGCTTCCTAATACAGCTTGCATCAGTTTTGCGAAAGTGCACCAAGAAGCGCTTTTGTATGTGCTCAACCGCAAAGGGGTGCTGGCTACCATAGGAGGGGGATACTGTGGCCATTTGGGGCGTGTTACGGGAGATGAATGTACGGTGAGCTTTTCTTTGAGCCGGATGACAACAGAAGAAGAGGTGTTGCGCGCAGCAAGCCTTATTAACGAGGCGGTAGAGATGCTTCGCCGTGTTTCGGAAGGGATGTGATGCAACGATTTTATTGGGAACGGTTGAGCAAAAAATTGCGCGAAAAAATCGATCGGTTGGGATTTGCAGGGTATTTCACCTTCGATCTTGCACAAGCAAAGGGGATGCGGCTTGTCGTGGGGCGCGAGAAGGATGTAGCGCTTTATTGGCTTGTCGATGAAAGCGATGGGGTGATCGCCGATGCGAAGTTTCAAGCATGGGGGCCGATCGGTCTGATTGCAGCAGCTGAGGTGGCAAGCGAGTTATTATTGCGTAAAACATATGATCAGGCCTCTAGAGTCACGGCGGATCTCATAGATCAACACGTGCGAGATCGCAAAGAGATTCCTGCCTTTCCTAAAGAGTGCGATCCTTACTTAAATCAAGTGTTGTCTGCGATCGATCAAGCAGTACAACACTGCTTGGACATCCCTTGTGTAGCAAGCTATGACATGACGCCCATTGAAAACGATTTTGGAGAGATTCCAGGAGGAATTCCCGGGTGGGAGACATTTTCCAAAGAACAAAAGCTGCATATTATTGAAGAGGTGATCGGTAAGGAAATTCGCCCTTATGTCGAATTGGATGCGGGCAATGTGAAGGTGATGGATTTTAGAGAAGAGCGCGAAGTGCTCATCGCTTACGAGGGCGCTTGCACGAGCTGTCTCAGCGCGACGGGCTCTACTTTAACAGCGATTCAAAAGATTTTGCGCGCGCGAGTGCACCCCTCTTTATTTGTGACGCCTACAGATGGAGAGATCTCCTGAAAAGAGGGTGTGGATGGTGTTGTTATCTTGCAAGAGATTGAGTTGTCCATTTGGCGCGATCGAATGGCAAATGCCTGTGATGGTTTGATCTTTTTCGCGTAAAATGATTTTTTCACCCTTGTAGGCAAGGGTTTCGTTGAGTAAAGCGCAAAAGGGAAGAAGACCTTCGCGTTCGAATTGATCGAGGTCTTTCTCAAATTGGTGTTGCAAGTCTTTGAGAATCTTGCGGCGATCCCAAAGAATGCCTGTTTCGAGAAACAAAGAGGTTACTGGTTGATCAATTTGGGCAGCTGTTTGTGCGTCCATATTGATGTTGATGCCCACACCTAAAATAATTTGAGTGATTTGGCTTTGTGTATAGGTTTCACATAAATGGCCGGCAAGTTTCTTGCCGTTTAATAACACGTCATTAGGCCATTTCAGTAAGGGAGACAGACCAAGGGTACGCAATACGGCAATCAGGCTTGCTGCCATGAGCTGGGCTAGTGATCCGGAAGTGGGGAGGGAAAAGGAGAATGTGGCATAAATATTTTGGTCCTTTGGAGAGAGCCAGGGTCTGCCAAATCTTCCTCTACCCGCTGTTTGTTCGTTTGCTGTGATGCAAGTGATGGTGTTGGGCGGAAAGCTTGGGGCATGAATTTTCGCGTATGTGTTTGTGGAATCGATCCGATCGAGCTCAATTTCATGCATGATGGCCTTGTATTCTATCAAAACTTGCGAATAGAATCGAGATATGCGGCAATTGTGGTCTTTTTCTAGGCTCGACTACCGGATGATTCCGGTTCTATTGGGATTGATGCTCATTAGTTTGTTAGTGATTTCTTCAATGACGGGAGAGTGGGGAGAGGAGGGGCCGGTATTTTGGACGCCGGCTGTCAAAAGCCAGGTGCGTTGGTTTGTTTTGGGGTGGGGTGTGTTTATGGCATGCTCGGCCCTTGATTATCGCTTGTTGCGTAGCTGGAGCCCATTTCTTTATGCAGCGGTACTCCTATTGTTGGCGGGTCTGTTTTTCGTAAGCCCTATTCAAAATGTCCATCGATGGTATCGCATCCCAGGAGTGGCCAGTTTTCAGCCCTCCGAACAGGCAAAATTAGTCTTAATCTTGTTTCTGAGTTGGTTTTTAGAAAGAAGAGGCTCTCAAAGCAGTAGCTTGACGAGCGCCTTGCAAATGGGCGCTATTGTGGGGATCCCTTTTTTGCTGATTTTAAAACAGCCAGATCTTGGCACCGCTTTGATTTTATATCCGATCGCTTTAGTGATGGGGTATTTTGCAGATGTTCATAGAAGCTGTTTGCGCTTCATGGGCATTTTGGGGCTGTGCGCTTTGAGTGCAGTCACTTTGATGTTCGTCGGCGTGCTGGATCACGAGCAGATGCGCCCTGTTTTTACAAAGGTGCTGAAAGAGTACCAATACGAAAGGCTCAATCCCAACACATATCACCAAAAAGCCTCACAAATCGCAATCGGTATCGGTGGGATGACCGGCTCGGGATGGCATAAAGGAGGGTTTTCAGGACGTGGGTGGCTTCCCGCAGCGCATACCGATTCGGTCTTTGCTGCATTCGGAGAAGAGTTTGGTTTTGTGGGACTTGTATTCTTGCTGTTCCTTTTTTATGCTTTAATCTATTTTAGCTTTCAGGTGGCGGCAGTGGCGAAGGACCCCTTTGGTCGGCTGTTAGCAGCAGGCCTTGCGGTCTATATAGCCATGCACGTGCTGGTCAATGTGGGGATGATGTGCGCCCTTTTGCCTATATCAGGGGTGCCGCTGATCTGTGTAACATACGGAGGCAGTTCCCTTTTGACCACCATGGCAGCTCTCGGCCTGCTCCAGAGCATTTATAGCAGAAGGTTTATGTTTTGATGTTTAATCATTCATTTATTTTTTCACCAGGCACTTGGCGTGGAGAAGGGAAGATCCTTTTGAACATGGTTGAAGAGGAGCTGATCTTCAATACCCATTGGGCCGTGCAAGATAAAGACTTTGCGGGCAAAGTCTGCTGTGCGCAAGAGATCCAAATCCAGGGACTTTCGGAAAATATGCGCAACGAACTCTCGTTTTATGATTTCCAATCCAAGACTTTCACGGTCGATATGGAAAATCAAAATGTGGGGAAAATTGTTGGGACGGGCGTTTATGATGACAAAATGATCGCTTGGGAATTTCGCAATAACGATATGGATTTCGAAGGGTATGAGACATATAGTGTGCAAGAAGATGGGAGCTATCTCATGAAAGGCGAATATGTGACTCAAGATCAGTTTCGTACTCGGATTGAAGCGCGCATTTGGCCCCGTTCTACAGAGGCTCCCGAATCGGGAGGGTCTCAAGAACAAGATGAGTCAGAAGGGGGCGATGAATGAAACGATGGGCGTCTTTTTTGCTTTTAGCTGCCTGTTCGCTGAATGGCACTGTGGCCACGATGAACACATTTCAAGATTTGCCGATAGGTGCAAGTTCCGCAGAGGTCGTGTCATCCATGGGACAGCCTTATTCCATACAAAAGAAGGAGGGCGATGTTGTCGAATATGAATATATTGAGCGCATTAAAATCGGAGATCGCGATGCAGAAGAGCGACACTATTTTGTGCTTCTCAAAAATGGGCAAGTCATCTCCAAGCGAGTGCAACAAACAGGCCCGATTCCTTATTACTTAAACGGATTTGATAGTTACCAAATGCAGACGACGCAAAACGGAGAAGAAGAGTCCTAGACAACATTTTGCGCAATCTTTAGAATGCTGCCTCCTTTCATCACAACATGGAGTTAGTATGGCTACACATCATTTAACCACAGATGCAGCCCTTGGTTGGGCGACACGTAAATGGCTCTCTTCTATTCAAGGAATTCGAGAAGATAGAATTGAGCGCATGCTTCCCGCTACAAAATATAATGTTTTGGTCTCTGCATTCAATATCTCTACTGCATTGTTAGTAACAGCTGTTGTGGCCGCCATATTTTTGGCTTTCACAAAGGCGTTTGTTGTGGGTGCGATCGGGCTAGGATTGCGTTATATTGCCGATAGAGAGATCGATCGCCATGCTGCGGAAGCTCCTGTCAACCTGGAGGTAGCGCGAGACGAAGATAGAGGTGTTGCGCGGCTGTTCCAAAGAATTGGCCGAGCAGTGATGCACGCTTTACCTTTCGGAGGCGATCGCAACCAACAAATTCTAGCAAATATGGGAGTACAAGGGGTTGAAGCCAATGAACTCTGGGTAGAAAACTTCATTACGTTTGAAGACTTCTCTCTTTGGAGACACCGAATCGCAGGTGTAGAACAGCAAGAACCACGAATAGCGCGAGCTTAGATAGAAAGCAGAAGGGACGTCCTCAGTGGAAGTCCCTTCTACTTTTAGAACACTTAGGCAGCTTTAATTTTGATGTCTACGCCCGCTGCAACAGGCAATACTTTCAATTTATCGATGGTGTCGAGAGTGGGATCGAGTAGATCTAATACCCGAATGTGGGTTCTCATCTCGAATTGTTCTCTCGATTTGCGATCGACGTGTGGGGAGCGCAGAACTGTGTAGATTTCGCGCTTAGTAGGTAATGGAATGGGGCCCACAACGCGTGCGCCCGTTCTTTTAGCTGTTTCGACGATATCCTGAACGGAACGGTCGAGGGTCCGCTGATCAAATGCTTTGAGGCGGATCCGGATTCTTTTTCTTGGTGCTTTTGCCATAATCTCTTACTTTTTACAGATTTCTTCTTGGATTTTAGTCGGAACCTTTTCAAAGTGGCTCGGTTCCATGGTATAAGTGGCTCGCCCAGAGGTCATAGAGCGCAGCTGGGTCGAATAGCCAAACATTTCGCTGAGAGGCACTTCAGAGGTGACTTCGACAGTTCCTTTGATAGACTCTTGACCGAGGATTTTTCCGCGGCGTCTATTGAGGTCCCCGATCACATCGCCAATGTTGGTCTCTGGAGTGGTGACAACGACTTTCATGATGGGCTCGAGAAGAACCGGCTTGGACTTGCGAGCTGCATCTTTGACAGCCATGGAGGCGCAAATCTTAAACGCCATCTCGTTCGAGTCAACATCGTGGTAAGATCCAAATGTAATTGCGATCTTCATATCGATGAGTGGGTAGCCTGCAAGAACGCCTGTCTGCAGCCCCTCTTCGATCCCTTTAATACAAGCAGGGATGTACTCTTTAGGAATCACGCCGCCCACAATTTTGCTGACGATTTCGTTTCCTTTGCCCGCTTCGTTTGGCTCGATTTCAAGACAGACGTGCGCATATTGACCGCGACCGCCTGATTGCTTGATGTATTTGGTTTCAGAGGAGCCCGGTGTCGTGATGGTCTCTTTGTAAGAAACTTCCGGCTTGCCGACATTTGCCTCTACCCCAAACTCGCGAAACATCCGGTCTCTCAAAATCTCCAAATGGAGCTCGCCC
>JAKAFF010000108.1 GCA_021818045.1 bacterium | reverse complement strand
TACTTGCCTGGGGAGTGTTTTGCCCGGTTTCAGCGGCTTATGGGCAGTGACGTGCTTTATATTTGCGGCTCTGACGAGCATGGTGTCGCCATCACTTTAAGCGCGGATCTTGCGCACCGCACGCCCAAAGAACACGTGGATATTTTTCACCAAATCAACCAAGCGCTCTTTGAGAAGCTCGAATTTTCCTTTGATCATTATAGCCGCACCACCTGGCCGGGGCACGTTCCCACGACGCAGGCATTTTTTCGATCTCTCAACGAAAAGGGCTACATCGAAGAGAAAACGGAAAACCATCTCTATTCTGAAAAAGAAAAACGCTTTTTAGCCGACAGGTATGTAGTGGGCACTTGTCCCAAGTGCGGCTATCATGAAGCAAGAGGGGACGAGTGTCAACGCTGCGCTAGTTCCTATGAGGCGACAGATCTGAAAAACCCGCGCTCCAAACTCAGCGGCTCGCCTCTCACACTGCGTCCTAGCAACCACCTCTACCTACGGTTTGACAAATTCAAAGGGAGGCTATCTGACTGGATTCGGCAAAAACAATGGAAAGAAAACGTCATCCATTTTGCCATGCAATACATCGACAACCTCAAACCACGCGCCATCACCCGAGACTCTGACTGGGGCATTCCCGTCCCTGGGTATCCGAACAAAGTCTTTTACGTTTGGTTTGACGCACCCATAGGTTACGTCTCTGCGACCCAAGAATGGGCGCAAAAAACGGGTCATCCCGATCGCTGGAAAGACTACTGGCTCGATCCTTCTTGCAAACTCATCCATTTTATCGGCAAAGACAACATCCCTTTCCACACCGTCTTTTTCCCTGCCATGCTGATGGGGCAAGATCTTCCCTACAAGCTGCCTGACGAAGTGCCTGCCAACGAATTTCTTCTCCTAGAAGGGCGTCAATTTTCCAAATCCGACAATTGGACCATCGATCTAGAAGACTTTTTCCGTCGTTATACGCCAGACCAAGCGCGCTACACCCTCGCTGCCAATGCCCCCGAAACGGCCGACTCCGAATTTAGCTGGAAAGACTTTCAAATGCGCTGTAACGCCGAGTTACTTGGAAAGCTTGGCAATTTTGTCCACCGGACCCTCACCTTTGCCCGCCAGCACTGCCAAGGAAAAGTGCCCCCTTTAAGCCACAACGATGGCCGCTTTCAAAAGCAGATGGCCGACCTCGTCACCCTTGCAGAGCACAGCTACCGAGGCTTTCATTTGCGAAAAGCATGCCAACACCTCATGGAACTATCTCAAGCAGGCAATGCCTATTTCGATGCGCACAAGCCCTGGGTTTTGGCCAAAGATGCAACGAAAAGACAAGAGCTCGACACCGTCATTGCGCTCAGCATCGAATGCATCAAAAATCTGGCTCTTGTGGCCTCGCCCCTCATCTCCGCCACAGCTCAAGCCATTTGGCAATTACTAGGCTACACCACGCAGCTTGAAAAAAGCTACTGGCCAACCATCCATGCAACCCCTGTACCCACCTCCCAGCTATTGCCGGAGCCCCACATCCTCTTTCGCAAAATTGAAGATGAAGAGATCGAAGCGCAAGTGCAAAAGCTCGGACCCACCAACCCTCAAAAGGCACCCATGACAACAACTATTCCCCTTAAACCCCTCATCCCCTTCGAGCAGTTTGAAAAACTCGACCTGCGCGTCGTAGAAGTGCTAGAGGCAAGCCGCGTCCCCAAGTCTAAAAAGCTCCTCAAACTCCTCGTAGACATCGGCTATGAAAAGCGCACCGTTGTTTCTGGTATTGCCCTCTCTTACGAACCCGAGCAGCTCATTGGCCGCAAACTCGTTTTAGTTGCGAATTTAATGCCTGCCACCATTATGGGCATTGAAAGCCAAGGGATGATTTTGGCAGGGCACCAAGACACCCTCCTCGAACTGCCTCAAATTCAAAATCTGAGTCCTGGCAGCGTCATTTCTTAGAGGTCAACCGCTCAGATAAATTTCAATTGGCGATGATTTTGATCAGTGTAGCTTGTAAAGCCATCGCGGAGGGCTTTTTCTAGGCCCGTGTAGCGCTTTTGCACCTGATCGTTGTGCACCGCGATGGCGATCGCCTTTGTGGTTCCGACGACATAGACCTGTCTCTTGCCTCGCGTGACGGCAGTATAGAGCAAATTGCGATGCAGCAATTTGAAATGGGACGTATGCATTGGAATGACGACACAAGGGCATTCACTGCCTTGATACTTATGGACGGAAGTGGCGTATGCGAGAACCAACTCATCTAGATCGCTAAGGCTGTAGTCCACCTCTTTATCATCAAATCGCACAATCAGCGTCTCTGAGGAGATCTCTGCAATACGACCGATATCTCCATTATAGACGTTTTTATCGTAATTATTTTTGATTTGCATCACCTTATCGGCCAAATGGAACCTACGGCCTGCGCGGAAAACGGGTTTTGCGCTCGGGTTGAGTAAATTTTGCAAGGCATCGTTGAGCATTTCGGCGCCGATAACCCCTTTTTTCATAGGGCATAGAACTTGGATCCCATCGATTGGGTCAAAATGCCACGTTTTGGGAATCTCATGAGAGACCAACCGCAAAATGACCTGCTGGATCGCCTCTGGCGTTTCGGCTTCGATAAAGTGAAAATCGCTCCTTTCGGGCGTATGCACCTCGGGAAATTCTCCCTGATTGATCCTATGGGCATTTGTGATGATTTTAGATCCCTTCGCTTGTCGGAAGATCTCTGTGAGCCGAGTCACTCCGAGCGTTCCCGACTGAATGAGATCGCGCAGCACCGTGCCAGCCCCGACGCTTGGCAACTGATCCACATCGCCAACCAGCAGCACGCGCGCCCTTGTTGGGATTGCGCGAAGCAGGTGGAAGAGCAGCGTCGTATCGATCATGCTTGCCTCATCGATGATCAAGAGATCGCAATCGAGAGGATTATCTTTACCGCGCTTAAATCCACCTGTTGCAAAATCCATCTCTAACAGTGCATGAATGGTGAAAGCAAGCTTATGGGTGATTTGCGTAAGTCTTTTGGCAGCTCGTCCCGTTGGGGCCCCTAGAATGATTTTATCGGTCAATTTTTCTGAGACAGCTAAAATTGCATTTGTGAGGGTACTTTTGCCAGTGCCCGGTCCCCCTGTGATCACGTGGACCTTGTCTGTCAGGGCCTGTACAGCCGCCACTTTTTGTTGCTCTGCGAACTGAAACGACAGTTTTTGTTGCACCCAATCGACCGCTTTTACAGCATCGATTGAACGAATCGCTTGTTGGCCATGCATTAAGCGCAGCACATCTTTCACAATGCCCTGCTCATAAGCAAAGTAAGGTTTTAGCCAAACCATACCCTCTTGTTCAATGAGCTGTACATTGATCAAATTTTTGATCGATGTTTCAATCAAGGCAACATCCACTTCCAACATTGTGGCAGCGATTGGGATAAAATCGACAAGGGGGTAGCAAGTGTGTCCCTCATTGGCCAATTCCCAAAAGACAAACTCGATCCCTGCGGCAAGCCTTTCTGGGGAGTGGAGGGCAAAACCGAGTTTTAATGCGATCACATCGGCCATCTTGAACCCGATCCCAGAGACCTCTTTGGCAAGTCCGTAAGGGTTTTGCTTTACTTTTTCGATGCTCTCGTTGCCGTACTGCTTAAAGATTTTTTGGGCATAGGCCGGACTTGCGCCATGCGCCCTCAAAAACACCATCACATCGCGGATCGAGCGCTGCGCCTCCCAGCACTCTTTAAGCTGCTTGAGCTTTTTTTTCCCAAACCCCTCGATTTCGAGCAACCTTTGAGGAGTTTTATCGATGACATCTAAGGTATTAGCGCCAAAGCAATCGACGATTTTCTTGGCATAAGCAGGGCCGATCCCTTTCACAAGGCCCGATTCCAGGTATTTTTGGATCCCCAGCACATCGGAAGGGGCCTCCACGTCATACTCGCAAACCTCAAATTGGCGGCCATGGGTGGGGTGATTTTTCCAACCGCCTCGGCAGACCACATTTTCTCCAGCTTGCAAGCCGGGAAGGTAGCCGACGATGACGACGGGATCCCGTTTTTTGGGCTCTTTTAATCTGGCGACAGTGAAGCCATTTTCGGGTTGGGAAAAGACGATCGCATCGATATAGCCATTTAAAGACTCATCCATAAGGAAAAAACTTTAGCAGTTATTAGGCTGAGAGCACAAGGAAATTTCTTGCAAATTAAGAGGTTCAAAATTAAGATGGTGCTTTCTTTTTATTCCGGGTTAGCTCAGTGGTAGAGCAGTGGACTGTTAATCCATTGGTCGTTTGTTCGAATCAAACACCCGGAGTTTCTCTATGGCAACCGAGGGTTGTCGATGTAAACTCGAGGGATCCGATTGTTGAAACTGCAGAGGATTTCGTAGGGGATCGTCCCTGCCAGACGGCTTACCTCTTCTAGGCGGATTTCCTCTGATCCTTGCTTGCCGATTAGGACAA
Organism: bacterium; assembly: GCA_021818045.1. Lineage (GTDB taxonomy): Bacteria > Chlamydiota > Chlamydiia > Chlamydiales > SM23-39 > REEB52. The sequence continues at coordinate 1,110 of JAKAFF010000108.1, read as the reverse complement.
CCTCGTCGCCGACATATGCTTCATGATTCCCTACATCGACCATGAGTTGATCCATGCAGATTGCTCCCACAATGGGAAACCGTTTTCCCCGAATGAGGACAGATCCCTTGTTGGATAAAGACCGGCGAAATCCATCTCCGTATCCGATGGGGATGGTCACGATACGTGTCCTCGCGATGGTGTTGTAAGTATGCCCGTAACTAACCCCTTGCCCCTTCTCAACTATTTTAGAATAGGACACCTGAGACTTTAGAGAAAAACAGGGGCGAATCTGCTGCAGGGATTTAGGAGCTGCTTGAGGGAGATAACCAAATGTAGCGAGAGCGGGTCTTACCATGTCTAGGCGAGAATCAGGGAAAAATAGAGTCCCTCCTGAATTGGCGATATGCCGAATGATCGAGCCGGAAGAGGCGAGGCGAGTTGTCAATTCATCGAATATTTTGATTTGCTCTTTCGTGAAGGAATCATCTGGGCAATCAGCCGTGGCAAAGTGAGAATATATTCCGACAATTTCGAGACGGGGCAAGTTTTTTAAATATTGAAATAGTTCCATTGCTGTTTGTGGACGGACGCCGCTTCGTTGCATTCCCGTATCGTACTTCCAGATGAATACGGCAGGTCTTCCCTAAAGTATGGCAAATTTTGGATGTGAAATTTGCCTTATATTGCGAACTGATCGTGAATTCTAAGTCATAATGGATCAAATCTGCCACTTGAAGCTCGTGAATGGCGCCCAAAACGAGAATGGGGGTACGAATGCCTGCTTTTCTTAATTCTTTCCCCTCGTCAAGATGGGCGACAGCCAAATAATCCACTCCTGTTTCAATGGCGGTTTTCCCTATCTGGCACAGGCCATGTCCATAAGCGTTTGCTTTGATCGGGAGACAATATAGACATTTTCCTAGATAGTCTTTTAGAAGGCCGATGTTCTTTCGAAATTGATTTAAATCAACTTCGATCCATGTAGGATGTGTAAGGATTGAGTTATACACAAATGAGTTCAAAAGTTGGATTTTCGGCTGCGCCAAAGCGGCGCAATTTACCTATCGTAAGTGACCCTATATTTTTAATATTGGGTCACTTACGATAGATAAATTCCGCCAGCTTTCG
>JAKAFF010000107.1 GCA_021818045.1 bacterium | reverse complement strand
ATGTCCTTCCAGGCGATTTGATCATAGAGGTTGCAACCGATAAAGCAACAGTTGAGTATAACGCGCTTGATGGGGGCTATCTGAGAAAGATCCTCGTGCCTAATGGAGCCCACGCGATTGTCAATCAACCGATTGCCATACTGACTGAAAAAGCAAACGAGTCGATCGAAGGATACGTCCCTGAAGGGACCTCTCCTGATGCCCCAAAAAAGACCCCCACTGCTGCCCCCACATCCAAACCAGAAGCTGCTCCCAAAAGCGCTGCGGCTCCCATACAACCAACCTCTTTTGCTCCCGAGCCCCCTTTAGAAAAATATGAGTTTGATTTTCCAACTAAAATGACTGCGCGCACCGTCGCCTCTCCTTTGGCAAAAAAGATGGCCAAAGAAAAAGGGCTCGATTTGAGCACCGTGAAAGGCAGCGGACCCAACGGCCGCATCACAAGCCGCGATCTAGATCTTGCTCAGCCGGATCAGACGGTGACTTTTGGGCGCCAGGAAATGCCATCGGTCGTTCCTGGAACCTATGAAGAGGTCCCGTTAACTCCCATGCGTAAAATCATTGCAGAGCGTCTGCAACAGGCTAAAATGTTCATCCCCCATATTTATGTGCGTCAAGAGATCGATGCAGCGCCGCTTGCTATCGCAAGAGAGCAGCTAAAGATGGGGCAATTGAAATTGACAATCAATGACTTTGTCATTCGTGCTTGTGCATTGAGCCTGCGCGAACACCCCAACATCAACAGCGGCTTTGATGCGCAAAAGCAAGCAATTATTTTGTTTAAAACCGTCGATATCGCAGTTGCAGTGACCGTAGAAGGGGGCTTGATTACGCCGATTGTGCGCCATGCAGACTACAAAAACTTGGGGGAAATTTCTCTAGAGGTTAAAGAGCTTGCAACACGCGCGAAAATGGGCAAACTCAAAGCAGAAGAGTACAAAGGGGGGTCGTTTACCATTTCCAATATGGGAATGCTAGGCATTAGTGAATTTGCAGCGATCATTAACCCACCTCAAGCAGCGATTTTAGCGATCGGCACCGTTGAAGAGGCTCCTTGCGTTCGCAACGGCGCTGTAACGGTTGGTAAAAAGATGTGCATGACTCTTTCTGCAGATCACCGAGTCATTGACGGGGCAGAGGCTGCAAAGTTTTTAAAAACCGTGCAAAAGTACTTGGAAAACCCCGCCCTACTGTGCGTCTAGCACGTACTGGGGAAGCGCGAAAGAAGCTTTGTGGATTGCGGGAGTATAGTAGCGCATTTTCCCTTTCACCCTTTTGAGCCTTTCTTTTAATAGAGTCTCAGAAACGCCATGTTTTTGGTCGCTTGCCCAGCCGAAGGCCATAAAGCCACCAACATATGTGGGTACAGGCGCCACGTAAAAGCTTACGTGTTTAAAGTGGGGTGTGCGGTTATTAAAGGTGAGGCGAATCTCTTCTTTTTGGACAAAAGGGGCCCCGTTTTGGTTGGCAAAGATTCCACCAGGAGTTAAGCGTTTTTTGCAATCTGCATAAAATTCAGAGGTGAAAAGGCCGGCTCCGGGCCCTTCGGGATCTGTAGAATCGCAAAGGATCACGTCGAATTGCTCGGTTGTATCGCGGACAAATTGCGTGGCATCTTGGATGATGATTTTGGCTTTCGGGTTGTCAAAGGCGCCCTGAGAGACCATCGGCATGTATTTTTTAGACACTTCGATGACTTGAGCATCGATCTCAACGAGGGTCGCCGACTCCAAGTAATCATGGCGCAGCACCTCTCGCAATAGCCCCCCATCGCCTCCGCCGATGATCAAAACTTTTTTTGCATCGCCGTGAGAGAGCAGCGGCACATGGGCCATCATCTCGTGGTACACAAACTCATCTTTTTCGGTGAGCTGAATTGTCCCATCAATACACATCACCCGTCCAAATTGGTTATTTTCGAAGATTGATAAGTCCCAGTGATCCGTCTGTTCTTCAAAAATCACCTGATCTACAACAAAATTTTGAGCCCAGCCAGAGTAAAGAGCCTCTTTACATTCGCCGCCCGCCATTAAACGAGCTGCTAATACCCAATGCAATAACATTTGTATCCTTGAAAATTCGGCGGTGATTTTATCCGATTGGGGCTAGAAAAACAAGTGGTTTTTTGTATGGTTTCCGCATCATTAGATGAATTTGATATTTCCGTGATTTATGGATTTTGTTTCGCAAGTTGCGACCACGGCGGGACTGGTTGTTCCATGTTATCGGCATGGCGTATAGGGTGTCAGGTTGCTGGAGTTTTAGGTGCAGTGGCAGCTGTAGCAATTGCAGCGCGTGCGGTATTCGGTCAAGAATAAACTGCCTCTCTAGAGCCAATGCTTTTTCCGGAAGAAACCAAGCGCTAGTACAGAGGAAAAGAGGATGATCCCCAAAATCGCTAAAAATGCATAGCGGTTACCTTGAAACGGCAGCGCCACATTCATCCCATAGGCAGAGACAATAATGACCGGAATGCTCAAAATAATGGTCAGAGCTGTCAGAAATTTAATCGTCCGATTTACGTCGTTTGTGAAAATAATGTGGTATGAGTCTCGCAAAGAGCGGATGCTTTTGATGTTGACTCGACAAACGTCCTCCGATTGGCGCATCGCAATCATCAGATCTTCTAATAAATCAAGGTCTTGTTCGTAAAAATGCATGTAGCGGCCTGTTGCCATGGTCTCTAGTAAATTGCGCATGGGCACGAGCGCTGTGAGATATTGATTGAGGATCTCCTCGTTTTTCGTCAGCACAATAATCGATTCTGAATCTACTACTTTAGGAGGGTGTTCAGATCCTAATATGCTGTGTCTTACGCGTTTGATGTTGTTGGTATAGTCTTGGGTGATTTTGAGTAAAATGTGGAGGATGAGTTTCGATTTTTGGGTGGTGCCTAAGTTGGTGTCGCTGTTGATTAGGTTTTCGATGATCTCGCTGTGGTGTGGAGAGATGGCCACTACGTAAGTATTGGTAAGAATAATGGTGAGCGTTTCTGTATAAAGACCTGTTTCGTTGGAACTTGGTTGGCGGATAAAAAAGACGATGTTCTCATCGATGTGCTCGATGCGAGGAAGCTCGTATTTGTCGAGACTGTCTCTAATGTCGTTGATATCTAGGTGGATTGCTTCGGCAATTTTATGTAAATCGTCAAGGGTTGCCTCTTTCACATAGACCCAGCTTCCGGGCCGAAATTCGGAGATGCGGGCAAATTGGGTGTCTCTAACGGTTTTAAAATAGATCTCGATCATAAACCGCAGTATATGCAAGGAGAGAGAAAAAGCAATTACTTCTGATTGAGGGTCTCTTCGAGGGCTTTGAGGCGCTTTATATACTCTTCGAGCTTACGGACATGCACTTCTTGCCTGTGATATTCGGCAATGGGGATGGCGGGAGAGCCTCGGTATTTGCCCCCTTTGAGAGATTTGCTAACCCCTCCACGGGTGGCGATCATGGCATAGTCATCGAGTTCTACGTGGCCGACGATGCCCACTTGGCCGCCTAGCATGACGTACTTGCCGGTTTTTGAGGAGCCGGCAATGCCAGTTTGGGCTGCGATGACGTTGTGCTCGCCAATCTCTACATTGTGGGCGATTTGGACGAGGTTGTCGATCTTTGTCCCTTTGCGGATGAGGGTCTCTTTGAAGCGGGCGCGATCGATGGTGGTGTTGGCGCCGATTTCGACATCATCTTCTAGGACGACATAGCCTAATTGCTCTAGTTTGATGTGCCGACCTTGTTTGTCGGGGGTGTAGCCAAAGCCGCAAGATCCAATGACGGCTCCAGGTTGTAGGATGACGCGGCTCCCAAGGCGGGAGTGTTCGCGGATGGTGCAGTGGGGATGGATGTAGCAGTCAGCGCCTATCTCTACATGAAAGCCGATGGTTACATGCGGGCCGATAAAGGTGTTTGCGCCGATGGATACGTCGCGGTCGATGACTGCGTAAGGCGCTATTGTGACGTTGGAGGCGATTTGCGCTGAGGGGTGGATGACTGCTGTCGGATGGATGCCTGTAAAGGCAGAGGTGCCGGTAGCAATGAATAGCTCTGCAATCATTTGGAATGCACGGCAAGGATCGGTGCAAATGAGGAAGTTTTTATTGGATGGGAGCTCGATTTTTCCATCCACGCAGATGACTCCAGCGGCTGACCTTTTCATCGCTTCGGTATATCTGGGATTGGCCAGAAAGGAGGCGTCTATGGAGGTGGCCTCTTCAAGGCCGTTGACCCCGAAAATTTCGTGGCTTGGATCGCCGATAAGCTGAGCGCCCAGTCGGGCGCTGAGCTCAGCAAGGGTAAACTTGCGCATGATTAACCAGCCTGCTGGGTCTCAGGTTGGCTAGTAGCTTCTTCTGCATTGTCAACGACTTTTTTCGCCCTTAGATCGAGATCAAAAGATTGATCCATTTCGCTGATCACGAGGCTCGTGACATCGAAGTCGGAGCGAATGTAAAAACAGGCCTCTTTGTTCATGACGTAATCGAGCTGTTTTTCAGCGGCAATCTTTTCAGCAGCCTTTGCAACGTGCGCGCCCATTTTTTGGACCATCAAATAGTTGGCGTGATTGAGCGTTTGATAAAATTGGTTTTGGTAGCGATTGAGGTCTTCTTGGAGAGCTTGGAATTTGATTTTGAGATCCTCTTCGCCTTTTGGAGAGAGAGAATCGAGATAGTCGGTGTCTTCAAATTTTGCAGCAATCTCTTTGAGCTCTTTTTCTGTGCTTTCAATGAGAGAGGCCATCTGTTTGCGCATCGCATCCATGTTCTCTTGCTCTTTTTTCCCGGCTTTTGATTCGGTGACGCATGTGGCAAAGTTCACAACGCCAATTTGCGGGCCGTCTGCCACTACAGGACTTGCTGCAGTCAGGGCGAATGTGGTCGCAAATTTCAAAAAATTACGCATATGTAGGCTCCATTGGTTATTTAAAACTGTCCTCCCATTGAGAAGAAGACTTTCTGCCATTTTCCATTATGTCGGTCTTTTTTGACTAGAGGAATACCCCAACCTACCATGATGGGTGTTCGATTTCCAATGTCAAGTCTTGCTCCAATTCCCGTTGTGGGGCGGATGTGCGTGATGTCGAATTCGCCAAATGTCACGCTACCAGCGTCGACAAAGGCGAAAATATCCAGCATGCGAAAGATTTCTTGATTGTACTCAAGAGAGACGAGGGATGAGGAGAGGCCGCCATAGGGAGTTTGGGTGGGGACTAGCTGGCCGCTTCCATTGCTGAGCTCAACGACAGGCCCAAGTAAAAACGGTTTGTAGCCGCGAACTGTGTTTTCACCGCCCAAAAAGAACCGTTCGCTATAAGGAACGTTTTTCTTCTCTTCGGTTCTCCCGAAAGGGATGATATATTTAAAATCGCCGCGCAGTTTGAGTGTGCCGCTTCTAGAAATGGGAAAGTAGATCGAGTTGAGATAGCTCACTTTGAAAAAGTCGTACTTGCCTCCGATGCCGGCAACTTCTGCTTCGAGATAAGAGCGCCAGCCGCGATGCGGTTTGTAGACGCTGTCGATTGAGTCGTAGTTTAAATTGACGCTAAATGCAGAGACGAGGCCGTTGTGATCGAGGGCTGTTCTTTGTGCTATGACGGACTCTCGTTACTTATC
>JAKAFF010000106.1 GCA_021818045.1 bacterium | reverse complement strand
AATCGGCTATCAGATCACGGAAGGGCTCCTCTATCACAAACTTACAAACAGATCGGAAGCTAAAAAACTGGCCCTTGAACTTCTACATCTAGTGGGCATCCCAGATCCCGAAACCCGCCTGCAGCAATATCCCCACCAACTCAGCGGCGGCCAAAGACAGCGCGTCCTCATCGCAACCGCCCTCATTACGCACCCGCGCCTTCTCATTGCAGATGAACCCACTACAGCGCTCGATCTCATTACACAAGCCCAACTCCTCACCTTGCTTTGCCAAATGAAAGAGCGCTTTCAAATGAGTTTACTCCTCATTTCGCATGACTTTCACGTCATCGCAAAAACATGCGAAAATGTCCTCGTCATGTATGCTGGCAAAATCGTCGAACAAGGCCCTATCCAAACCATTCTAACGCAACCAAAACATCCTTACACGCGCATGCTGCTCGCCTCAGTTCCAAGGCTCAACGCCCCCCGCATACCGATCCTACCTGCCATTCCCGGCTCTCCCCCTAACCTCTTATCGCGAGTCGAGGGATGCGCCTTTAAAGAGCGCTGTCCTCACGCCGCTATCAAATGTAACGAAGAGCCGCCAGGACCTATCGCTTGTTGGAGGATCCCATGATCCGAATCCACCACATCGACAAAGTGTACCCGCTCTCGCAAGGGCGCTCCTTTGCTGCCTTACGCAACGTCACATTTCAAATTCATGAAGGAGAAATATTAGGGCTTGTTGGAGAATCAGGTTCTGGCAAGTCAACCCTTGCGCGCATTCTCTTAGGACTCCTCGAGCCCACTACAGGGGAGATTTTGATCGATGGGGTTCCTGTAACTGGGGTACGGCCAAGGCACACACAGATGGTCTTTCAAGACCCCTATTCCAGTCTCAATCCCCGCATGAACGTGGAAACGCTTCTTGCAGAACCTACCCGCATCCACAATCTTCCCAATCGCGTCGATGAACTTCTCGATCTCGTACAACTGCCTCTTTCTTGCAAAAAGAGATACCCTCACGAATTTAGCGGAGGGCAAAGACAGCGCATCGGCATTGCAAGAGCCTTGGCTCTCAATCCCAAATTCTTGATTTGCGATGAACCCATCTCTGCGCTTGACGTTTCGATCCAAGCGCAAATTGTCAATCTGTTACAAGAACTGCAACAAACATTGCACCTGACGATTCTTTTCATTGCGCATGATCTTGCAATGGTAAGACACCTATCGGAACGAGTGGCTGTGCTATTTCAAGGGCAGATCGTGGAACTCAGGCATACCGAAGAGCTCTTCGCCACCCCCCGGCATCCCTACACACAGCTCCTCTTAAACGCCGCTACGTAAAATCAGCAGGCCAAAACCACTACCCTACGCCGCCCCCATTGATGATGTCTTTTGGAGTCCCATCATGAAGTGCTGCTTGCATCCGGGCTACATTTCGCTCCTGAGTCAATCGCTCCGCAACCGCTGGATTAAATGCAAACGTTCCATCACCCAGCACCTGATACCCAAGCCGAGACGCAATCTTGCTCAATCGTTCTTGGTACTCTCGATTCCCTCGCTGCAACATGCGATTACTCAAGCAAGCGGCATCTCGCCGCAGCATGTCTATCACCGCCTGGCGATCTTCGTTGAGTGATGAATGCAAAACTGCTGTGGCGGCTCCCGCTGCCCGAGCAGCTACTTCATGAGCAGGGCTCTCTTCAGCAAACCCCATCACTCGAGCTGCCCACGCCGTATCGAGATGAGTAGGCCCCTCTTCCGACGAATGACCATTAGCGTCTACTGATACCTGCCAACTTGTCGCCGATCTACCTAAATTCAAGGGAGGCACATCCCCCAAAGTCGATGAAAACGGTGGTTGGGCAGGCGACCACTCTGGGGGAGTCGAAGCACAATATGCAGAACCTGCTAGTGGATCACCACTACTACAAAGACGCAATCCAGTTGACATATAAACACTCCAAAATTGAATAAATTAAAACTGCAAATAATTTAACCTTTCTTCTGACTTTGCAAGCACTTCAAAATTGCTTCTTGCAACTCCATATCGCGGAAACGAGTCCGCAAAACCTCTGCAAATTTTGCTAGAGACTTTGGCGAAACCAAGAACTCTACACAGCATTCTCCCGCTGAAGTTGCGGGACCCTGAGAGCATCTCGTTGCAATCGCAATTCCACTAAAATATTGCGACATCACGCTTCCCACTTTCTCTGCTAATAACAACCAAACACGCAATCCCTCTGTGTTGCAGCACGCACCAAACACTGTTGCCCGCCACGCGTTAGTAGGCACTGGAGAAAAAATACCCGGGCGCGGAGATGGTAGCACCGGAGGAAACACTCCACGATTCCACTCCTCGTCTACTTGTAGAACAGGCACTCTTTTTACAGAAACTTCAGAAGACATAATTTCTCGCACAAATTGCGCCTCTAGGTTATTACAGATGGGAATTTTGTTCAAGATTTGCAAAATAAAACGCGGCAGGGGATCTCTTTTAAGAGGCGCTCCATTTCTGCTGCAAATACCATACGCTCTCGCAATTCTTCTTTACGAGTACCAAGAATGACAAGATCGCAATCCGAGTGGATCGCAAGTTCTAATAGTGCGCCGCGAATCGAACGCGCACGCACTAATTTGAGATCAGCGGTCAAAGCGTATTCTCTCGCAATCGCCTCAGCTCTTTTGAGCGCAGATTCTGCCATCCTTTCGCGATCTTCAAGGTGCGCTTGAATCGGAATGGCAGGCGCTATTTCAATGATATATACTGCTGTAATTTTTGCATGAAAACTGTGAGCCATCTGACAGGCCATCTGAAAGGCATCGGTATTCCCTTCCCACCTGACAGCCGCCAAGATGTGTTTGACATGCATCTTGTGAAAAGAGGGGATTTTGATTTTTTCAATCGAGAGCTTCCCAAATGGGGCAATCGCCTTTTTTTTGCGATAGTAAAAATACATCGCGGCTCCCACAATGAGCCAAAGAAAACCGAGACTGCGGCCTTCTGGCTTGGTAATCACCACCATTAACCAGACGCCAAATGTGGCCATCGCTCCAATGAGAGCCGTGAGCGGAAAGGAGCGCTCTTTGCCAAGGGGGATGTTGAGCGGCGCTTTGTAGGGGCGTTGCAATGTGGGTTTTTTCCAACGAAGCACTAGCAGCGACACGTGCGCAAAAAAGAAGGCAAGCTGCGCGCCAAAATTGTACAGATCTGCCAAAAAAAGGATTTGGCCTCGACTGAGCAAGACGACGATGGAGGGTAGGATCGTAAAGACAGCAAGCGACACGTAGGGGGTCCTAAACTTGCGATGCATTTTATAAAGAATGTGGGGCACTTGATAATACTCTCCCATCGCAAATGTGACTCTAGAACAGCCAATGAGCCCCGCATTCGACGCAATGAGTAGAATCAATGCCGCAATAATGCCAAACCAAGGAGCGAGCCACTTTCCTCCAAAGGGAAGCTGCGCGACGATGCCTGCAATGGGATCGTCGATGTATTTTGTTCCAAGCTCTTGCGGAGAGATCACAGATAGCCCTGTCACTGAGATGCCAAAGTAGAGGACCACGAGGGTGATCATCGTCCACCGAATCGATCGAGGGATGGTGAGAGAGGGTTTTTTTGCCTCTGATGCAAGCTGCGCTACCGATTCGATCCCCGTATAGGCCACCATCGCCATGGTTGTGCCCTTTAAAAACTGCCACCAATCGGGCGACCAGTCGGCCCCTGCGACGTTAATGCGCAGATGGCTCATCACAAAAGGGAGATTGAGGACAACAAGAGCGGCTAAAATAATGATAAACAGCTGCGAGAGGATGGTCAAAACTGCTAAAATCAGACTAAGTCTTCCCGAATATTTGACTCCAATGACATTGACTAAAAAGAGAAGGACGATGATGACAATAGTGCTGACGATATGCACTGTTGTAGAGCTATTGATAGGTATGACGTGATTTAAATAGGGTGGAATCGCAAAAGCTGAGATGGCAACTGTGAGGATGTAGTCCAATAACAACCCCCAGCCAGCGATAAATGAGACAAAATCGTTAAATGCATGGCGTGCATAGGTAGCAGATCCCCCCGATTCGGGAAAGGTGGTGGCCATTTCTGCATAAGTAAAGGTCGTGCACATGAAGACAAAGCCAGCAATGGCAAGAGCTAAAGGGGTCGCTCCTAGAGCATAGAGTGCAGTGAGTCCTAAGGCGTAATATAAAGACGATCCCACATCGCCATAGCCGACAGAGAAGAGATCGGCCGCAGTTAAAACGCGTTTTAGACTCTGTTTTTCGAGATGGACGACCTTTTCGACGGGATCACTCATGACCTCACGTTATTCGACGAGTACCTGTTTTGGCAATTGAAAAAAGATCCTCTCTTCTGTAAACACAACTTCTTCGACACCATCCACTCCTAGCAATTTGAGTCTTTCTACACATGCTGAGACTTGCGCTTCAGGAGTGGAGGCGCCAGCTGTCATGGCAATGACAAGGACCCCTTGCAGCCACTGAGGCTCGATTTGCTCGGCTGTATTGATGAGAAACGCTCTTTTGCCTTGACGCTTGGCCCCTTCGCAAAGGCGATTGGAGTTAGAACTTTTGGGATCTCCAACCACGAGCACAAGATCTGCTTGCATAGAAATTTGTCCCAAAGCCATTTGCCGATTTGTCGTAGCATAGCAGATCGATGAGGATGGAAGCGTCTCTATCTTAGGGAATTTGCGCAGCAATGCGGCGGCCATCTCTTGGACATCGCTTAAACTGAGTGTCGTTTGCGTCAAGTAGGCAATTTTGATGTCGGGTGGGAATGTAAGCCTTTCGATCTCTTCGACGCTTTCTACAACGCTTGTCACATCGGGCGCTTCTCCCGCAGTCCCGATCGTCTCCACGTGATTGCGATGGCCGATCAAGATGATTTGATACCCTTTTTCTGCGTAGCGCTTGGCAGCTGAGTGCACTTTCGTAACAAGGCCGCAAGTGGCATCGATTTCGATGAGATGCCGTTGGCTTGCTTCCTTTCTTACAGAAGGGGGGACTCCATGTGCCGAATAGATGACGCGCGCCCCCTTGGGAACGTCGGCTAAATCTTCCACGAAAATGGCGCCAAGATTCTTTAGCTCATCCACAACGTGCCGGTTATGGACAATCTCATGCCGGACGTATATGGGGGGCCCCCACAGCTGCAAGGCCTTTTTGACCGTGTCGATCGCCCGCTCAACACCGGCGCAAAACCCCCGAGGGCGCGATAGGAGTAGTTTCACGGAAGTAGATGATAGCGCGCCCAGCCAAAACCGGCAAGGAAGAATGGTACACCCAGTAAATTTCAAGAGTTGGCCAAAACCAACTTTTGAACTCATTTGTGTATAAAACGGTACTGACTCATCACCCCTCCCTAACCAATACAATCCCAGGCCTTAAGGCCTGGGTTCACTGAAACAACAGTTCAGAATGGTACCGGTCAATTCGGAATAGGGTAGTTCTTTGCTTTTTCCCATCGTTATATCGTTCCATCGTTTCCATCGTTGATTTTTCTTAAGCCAGCTAACTGAAGTGGACCCCGAAAACTGGACAGGTTGATTAGTTTGCTTCATGCTACCTAAACCGTTGAGCATGGAGATAAAAAATGACGAAGAAGCCAAGAAC
>JAKAFF010000105.1 GCA_021818045.1 bacterium | reverse complement strand
AACCATAATTCGTCTCTGCAGAGATTTGCACACCGATAAATGTAAAGCTGCTTGACATGGCAAATTTTTCATAAAGCCTGTCATGTGCTGCATCCCATTTTAATCGAGGAACTACAACGCCGCGCTGCCAAAATACCCAATCCGTAGGACTTGGTTTTTCAATCACCAGATCAAACTCTTTTTTTATGGCAGCATCAATGGCGTATGGCTCGCCTCGTCTCCAATGAGGAGCGACGATCACTTGGACCCCTTCCAACATGGAAAATCCGTCGCGCAAATTAGAGCGCGCCATAAAAGTCACCTCGACATTGGGCACCAATTCTCGAGCTCGTTGCACCATTGCATAAAGCCCTAGTGCAATATCTCCCAGCCCTCGATTCCAACCGAACAAAATCCGCCTTCCTCCTTTGCGCGCCAATTTGCGCAGCATGCGATCGAAAGGATTGGGCAAAAATTTCCGCGCAAGCGTCCTAAACATATTGCAATACCTGCTCCAAGACCTCTGCTACACCAATTTGCTCCATGCAGCGAAAATCGATAGGACATACCCTGTTAAAGCAAGGAGCGCAGTGCACCCGTTTATTGATGACCACTCCGGAACTTGCATAAGGTCCTGTCACAGCGTCATCCGTCGAACCAAATAAAGCAACTAAAGGGGTGCGAAAGGCCGCAGCAATATGCATAGGCCCGCTATCATTCGTCACTAATACATTGCAATCTTTGATAATGCACGCAAGCTCTCGCAAACTTGTGATGCCCGACAAATCCATGACTCTCGCTGGCAACCCTTGTACGATCTGTTTCACCAACTGTGTCTGATTTGCATCTCCAAAAAACACGACATACGCATCTGTTTTTTCAAGCAACGCTTTGGCAAGCGATCGAAACCGCTCCAGAGGCCAACACTTGGCCGACCCATAAGAGGCTCCTGGATTCACCCCTATCAATTTGGCCCCGCGCACATAGCCCCGCTGATATAAAAGTTCTTTGGAAACGTCCACCTCTTTTTCCGTAACGTATAACCGGGGAGCAGTTTTTGATTGCGTAATGCCCAAAGGGGCTAACAACTGCTTATAGCGATTGACTTGGTGCTCTTTTTCCTTCGAAAGCGCGAGAGGTTTATTGAGCAGCCATCTTCGAAAATGGCCCGCATAACCAATCCGTCTCTTCACACTGCCTTGCCAAAACCACCACGCAGATGAAAACGAATTGGTTGTTAAAATCCCGATATCGTACTTACCAGATCGGATTTTCCCGATAATGTCCCTCTCTTGGCGTCGAGAAAAATCATTTACAGGCTTTGTGAAGCAAAATAACTCATCAATCGCTGCATCTTCTTCCAATAATTCGCATAGCGGAGTCCTGCACATTGCAGTAATAGAGGCTTGAGGAAATGCCTCTCTTAAGTCTGTTAACAGGGGGGTCGCCATGACCAAATCGCCCACCCAATTGGGCATCCTAACGAGAATACTCTTTGGTGCCATCTACTTCTCTTGCTTCACACATCATACGCAATTTTTGCTTATACCGAAACATTTCGCAATATACACAAACGAGCGTGGCAACAAGAGCTGATCCACAGCGAAGCTTAGCATTATTCTAAAAAATTTCCTCAAAACAAGTTTTAATTACATTAATATGAATTATATGCACAGATATAATATAATAAGACTACAATTACACAAAAAATATAATAAAAATGAACACGACAATAAAAATAGATCCTACCATCAGGCTCTGCGTCACACGCCACAATCTCGATCCCAGTTTTCAACACCTGGATACAGCCAAAAAAGTGCAAAATATTTTTGTTCATCTAGGATACGATTCAATTTTTTCACGGATACTAAATTTATTTTCGTTTTGCACATACCACCACGGAGTAAGGCATCAAATTGAGGAAGCTGTTTTAAGAACTGATGCCCTAGATGCTACAACGCGTTACATTCAGCATCGATTCCCCCCTTGCCGCCCGCTTCTATCGCCCACAAAAGCACATCAGATACGAAAAAAAATTTGCCGTCAGAATAATAAAGGCTCCAACAAACGCCTATGGCGCCCCCGTATGGTGCCAAATGAACATGTAAGAGACGATGCATTGCGCGGCTTGGCTACCAAGATTTGGCGCAAACTACCCGACGCGCCCCTCAATACAAAATATTATATTCTATCCCACCTCAGAGCGATAATGCCTCAGCAAGTCCCTCCGCATATACACAAATGAGTTCAAAAGTTGGATTTTCGGCTGCGCCAAAGCGGGCGCATCAATTTTTAATTAAATCAATTCACAAACAACAGCAATAATGATACAATATATTAGTCAGCAAAATACAAATAAAACAATAAAACATTTAATAATGCAAGGTAATTATGATTTCCCCAACACGAAATCCCGGTCCATGGGAACAACTGTGGATAGGCGCGGTAGATACATGCGGTATTGATGCTACAATATCTAAACTACGCGACCGACTTACATCCGAGCTATCCGAGAGCCGCGGGCGCGTATTTGCTTCGACCCAACCAAATATCGACCTCGTTTTTAATAACATGGGCGTGCTGTTTCGCATCATGTATGTCTTTCTATCCATATTGTCACTCGGAACATATGGGGACGCCGTGAACAACCAAATCTCCTCCTGCCTCAGCCACAACACACCTGATGTTCAAGAGGCAATAGGCAATCCCCTCGCAGCAGTGCCATATCAACGGCGGTCCTCTCCACAAAGCACACCTCCCACATCACCACGAGCCACCGCAACTAAAGCGCCAATAACGGACGCAACTGGCGACACATGGACTTGGAATACTCAGAAAAAGTGTTGGGTTTCATCCACTCTTGTTCCGGGGCCCAATGGCAAAATGACTCATCCAACACAGCAAAACGCCCCTCAACCCGCGCCAGCTTGTCTAGTAGGGTAAATCCTTTTGCAGGACACAAATAGATCCGTCCTTCAAATCCACAACCAGAGACTGCCCCCAAAAACCGATAGACATTCGGTTTGCGGTCAGTCTCCAATTCTTGGGCGTCTGTTGCTTTAATCCTTTGCATTGATTACGATCCCTTAGAGAGGACTCGTTAATCACCCTATGACAGATTCCGCACCCTCTTTGATTCTTGGCATTGATCCTGGCACACGTATCACAGGATATGGGATCATTGATATGCGCTCCCACCCGATCGATTACGGGTGTATTCGCCCGCCTCCCACACTCCCTTTGGCCGAACGCTATAAAATCCTTTTCGAAAGCATCGAAGCGCTGATCGAAGCTCACGCACCTACAGCCATTGCTGTAGAGTCGCAATTCGTTTCAAAAAATGTGCAAAGCACGATTAAGCTTGGGATGGCAAAGGGGATGGTCTATCTTGCGGCCGCGCGCAAAAAAATCCCTGTTTACGAATTTGCCCCCAAAAAAGCGAAACTCTCCGTTGTTGGCCATGGCGGCGCTAGTAAGTTCCAAGTGCAAAAAATGATCCAGGCGCTGTTACGCCTTCCTAAACTTCCTGAACCTGAAGATGCAGCAGATGCCCTGGCTTTGGCGATTTGCTGCGCCCACCATTTGAGGTCCCCATGTATGAATCAATCCAAGGCTTACTCATCGACAAAACTCCCGCAAAAGCGGTTGTGGAAGCAAACGGGATCGGCTACCGACTCACCATCCCTTTGAGCACCTACACACGGCTGCCCAATTTGGGACAAAAACTTGTGTTATTGCTCGCACACGTTGTGCGGGAAGACTCTCATACGCTCTATGCTTTTTTGTCTAAAGAGGAGCGAGATCTATTTGAAATTTTAATTACCATTTCAGGCATTGGGCCCAAAACGGCACTTGCGATCATTGGCCATATGGAGATGGGGATGTTTCAAAAAGCCATTGCCAATGCCGATGTGCGCATTTTGAGCAAAATTCCAGGTATTGGAAAAAAGACGGCCGAGCGGCTGGTGATCGAAATGCGGGACAAGTTCAAGGGCGCCAAAAAAGAAAAACCGGTCGCTTTGGAAGCGGTCGAAGGGTTGCTTGGCGATGCCATGAATGCCCTTATCCACTTGGGGTATAACGCGCTGCAAGCACAGCAAGCGGTACAAGCGGCGCTGGATGAAAAAAAAGGGGAAAAAGATTTAGGCAAAATCATCACGGCCGCGCTTCAAAAGATCTGAAAAACATGGTATCATAGCCTCGCTATGAACCAAGATACAATCGCTGCTGTCGCAACAGCGCCAGGCGAGGGGGCGATCGCCGTCATTCGCCTTTCGGGATGCGATGCCATTTCGATCGCAGAGAAAGTTTTTTCTAGAGTGGTCCGCTCTTTCAAAAGCCATATGGCATACTACGGAAATATTTTAAAAGAGGATGGCTCACCGCTTGATAGCGTGCTTTTGATGGTCATGAGAGGCCCCCGCTCATACACGGGCGAAGATTGCGTGGAGATCTCATGCCACGGGGGACAATTAATCACGCGGCGTGTATTGGAGCGGCTTTTTATGGTAGGCGCCAGGGCTGCGCGCCCTGGAGAGTTTTCTCTACGGGCATATCTCAATGGAAAATTGGATTTGGCTCAAGCTGAGGCGGTGCAGGAGCTGATCGCCGCGAAAAGCGAGCTTGCGCTTGAAAATGCGGAGCGGCAATTGGAGGGAGCCCTTTCCGAAAAAGTGCGCAGCTTTCAACGCGATTTGACGGATATAGCTGCCATTTTAGAGGCATGGGTGGATTTCCCAGAAGAGGGACTCGAATTTGCCACCATGGAAGAGATGGTGGGCTCTCTTCAAGAGGCGTCCTTACAAATGAAACAATTGCAAGCGACGTTTCATGATGGGCGCGCCCTTCACGAAGGGTTGACGGTTTGTTTGGCGGGCGCTCCAAATGTCGGCAAATCGTCGCTCATGAACGCCCTTTTGAAAAAAAATCGGGCGATTGTGACCGAGATTGCAGGAACAACACGCGATGTTTTGGAAGAAGATCTGCGATTGGGGCCTTTGCATTTTAAATTAGTAGACACTGCGGGGATTCGAGAAACACCCGAGATTGTAGAACAAGAAGGGATTCGCCGCTCCTATAAGGCAATGGAAGAGGCCGATTTAATCTTACTCCTTTTAGATGCATCGCGCGCCTTATCGCCAGAAGATATTTCGCTTCTCAATCACGCGCCAAAAGAAAAACGACTTCTCATTTGGAATAAAACAGATCTGATGCCCCCTTCTGCCTCAATTGGTGGGATCGCAGTGTCTGCAAAAGAGCATACGGGCCTAGATCTTCTCAAAGCAGCGATCGAATCTTTTGTTTGGAATAAAGGCAACGCGCTATCTAAAGAGGAGGTGTTGATCACAAAAATGCGGCACTACCAAGCCCTCACCAATGCGATCCACTATTGCCACGCTGTCATTCAGGGACTAGAAAGCGGCGTTTCCGCCGAGTTTGTCGCGGCAGATCTGCGCGCGGCTCTATATGAACTCGGCACAATTATTGGGACAAATGTCACAGAAGACATCTTAAGCGCTATTTTTTCAAAATTTTGCTTAGGAAAATGATCGCGTGACAATAGACATGCGTATACACAAATGAATTCAAAAGTTGGTTTTGGGCAACGCGAAAGCTGGCGGAATTTATCTATCGTAAGTGACCCAATATTAAAAATATAGGGTCACTTACGATA
>JAKAFF010000104.1 GCA_021818045.1 bacterium | reverse complement strand
TGACCACTTCTCGATCAAGGCATGCATCGATTGCACGATAAAGAGAGGCCACCTTCCCCAAAAATGCCTCATTGCGAATCAACAAAACTCTTTCTTGTTGATTGTTTTCGGTAATAAAGCGATGAGCAATGTCCGCTGTACCATCTAAAGAGGCGTCATCTACAAAAATCAAGCGGTAATGATCGTATTCTTGCTCAAAAATCGATTGCAAATTCCTTTCACACCAAGCGGCCTGGTTATGGGCGTAGACCACGACAGCTAGAGACTTGTGCTCTATTACTGGGAAAGAAACTTTTGGGGCCTCTGTAGGCGCCTGCTTGGTGACTTCGCGATAAGTTCCCAGCCAAAAGCCGGCACAGCCCACGCATAAAACCAAAATCACTCGCCACATTTTTCCCTCGAAAATAGACACGTGAGAGCGGGATATACATCGAGACCACGAATAAACTTTTCACAACGCAGCTGCACTTCTCGATCCTCTTTATAATTGCCTTGCCGGTTTTGAATATACAGCACTTCCGAAATAAACTGAGCGTGAGGCCCTGCCAGTTCCAACATAGGAATCATGTAAGCGAGATCTGCATAGGCTTGTAAAAACTTGCCGCCAGACATCAAATCAAACGGTCTTACCTTTTTAAATAATCCTGCATAAAAGGTTTTGAGGTGAGTGGCCGTAAATGGCTCTGAGCGCACTGAAGCCTCCTTATAAGGGCGGGCGGATCCCAGTTGATAGGTGGGAAAATCGCGCGATTGTCCAAAAGTCATCCATACATCTGAAGAGGCATAATAGGCGTTCAGGCGTTGCAAAACCCATTCGTGAGCCAGCCAATCCTCGCCATGCAATACCACAGCGATCTCTTCATCAGACAAAAGCTCTACCGCACGAGATAAATTGGCCAACATCCCAAGGCGTTGCTCATTATGCACAAAGGTCACTTGCCCCATGTGTCCGCTTTCGTAAATCAAATCGCGGGCAAGCTCAAAACTACCATCATCTGAGGCATCATCGATGTAAATCGCTCTGTAATTTTCGTAATTTTGCGAAAAGACAGATCGCAGCGTTTTGCCAACAACCGCCCCATTGTTAAAGCCGACAATCAGAATGGCGAAGGGACGATTTTCCAAAGCATAGGGAGCAGGAATCGAGGGGGCACAAGTTGGCATAGACGTAGCTATAGCAGGATGATAGACGTCCCACTTTTGAGCAGCATAACGTCCACCAAAAAATACGCCCACCAACAAAAGGGAAAAAAGCAAAAACCTTCCCATATGTACCTCAAAGTGAACTCAAAATAGGCGTTGAATGCAAGAAAATTGTGGATGTACAATTGGGAAAAATTCTCTGGCACAGAATCGCACCTAGCATGTTAACATTCCCCCAACACTTTCAATATGAACGAAGAAACCGATGTCAACTACGCCCCCCCGAGATCTTCACAAAGTACGCCTGGAATTTGCTTGGATAGGTCCAAATACATGGTTTCGCCATGTAGTTGAAGATGGACTACAAGTTCAAATAGCGATCCGAATAGTGAATTTACTATTTCAGGACGCAAGTGGTCGCATTAGTGTGCATCTTCCAGCACACATCAATCCAACTACAACTCAAAAAATGTCATTCACATACCGCCTCCCTTGGGGACAAATAAGGGAAGCTCATGCATTGCATGCTACTGCTGCACAAATTCGAACCCTAATTGTTAGGGCAGTGTTTTTTGAATATGGAGAACCCAAAGACTCTTCAGAAACCAATGCTCAACGGCCAACCATTTCCGAGATTCACACAGTGATTCCAGTAGGCATCCACGAATACTTAGACGCTGACCACACATATACTCTGGTTGTCTCTGCCACTGACCGTGCAATTTCGGCTTACGTTAAGAAAGCAGAGACGAACGACCATTCGACCTATACAAAAAGTGTCCAACCTGTTGCAAGCAGACCTACAGACTTCACCACTGCCAACATGAAAAACTTGCCAGCAGATTGCAAAATGCAATAGGGACCCTTTAGACTGCACCCCTGTACTTCACCCTCGTCCAGCGCAGCCACTGCAACACATTGAGCCCTGCAAGCACTTTGAGCAGATCCCCTAACAAAAAGGGAACCGCTCCTAACATTACCGCCTGCTTGAATCCAATAAAAGTCGCAAGATAACTGACTCCACAAAGCAAGATAATGCCACTTCCCGCCATCATCGCAAGAAATGCGGTAGCCAAGGTTCTTTTTCGCTCACTTAAAGCACCCACCACATATGCAGCAATTAAATACCCGATGCGATACCCGCCAGTCGGCCCCCAAAATGCCGCAAGGCCCACTCCCCCAGAGAGGACGGGCAAGCCAGCTGCCGCTTGCACGAGCACCAAAAAGACAGCCAATGCCCCACGCCTTGCCCCCAACAACACAGACGTGACGAGCAAAGCGCTATTTTGTAACACCAGCGGGATGGGGGTAAACCACAGAGGAATTGCAACTTTACTCAATAAACTAATGATGAATGATGCGCCAATCACCAACACTACATCGCGTATCGTGGTGTGCTCTATAAAAATCGCTTTTGCACGCTGCATAAATCCTCCTCAAAAAAGGGAGACCCAAACTCGGGCTCCGCATGTGTGGACCAACCTGGTATCGAGGAGATGAGTATAGCCCCTTGTTTTCCTAATTTGCAAAATTTATCGTGATCCGCTGTAATTTTTCTTTTTTGAGAAAATTGCCGGTGTATGCGGATATCTTGCTTCAATGTTCCAAGGCGCGCTGCAAAGGTATTGGTCGTAGAGGGAGTCGTGCGCCAATGACACGACGAAGTCACAAAAATCTGCGAGCGCAAATGGGGATAGTGCATGTATTTGTCGCGATGATCGAATAGCGTCACGTAATCGATTGGCAAAGAAAACCCTTCAAACAAAATGTCGACCCAGCCTGCTTTGTGCAAATAATCGTCTTCTACGAGATAAATGATCGTATCTGGATGTAAATCCAGCCCTTCGACGTAATCCAGAAGACGCAAAAATGATCCGGCTTCCGTTCCCTCCTTCCAGAGAATGTGGGGCTCTTTTTGGATAAAATGCTCCCCTCCTGTGGGGGCATCGAGAAAAAAAGTAAAGTGGACCCTGCTATCCGCAGTCTGCTTTAAGTTGTGATGGCACGCTTCACGGCTAAACCCTTCAGGACGTTTTTTATGAGCGCTTGCCTTGGAAAAAATGCAGTGGCGCACCAGCACTTCGATATGCAGCTGGGGGGGACCTGCATGATGTTTTCGTCTAGAAAACCACATACTACACTGATTTGAGGATGTTTTCGACCTGTATGAGGAGCGCCTTCCCCTCTTGATGGGTCACCTGATGAATCGCTTCGGGGAAAGCAACCCACTTCCCATCGTGAATCTCTTGCTTTTGCAAGCGCACATTCCCCTTCACTTGCGCAACGAAGTAGGAGACAGTTTTATGCACGCGCTGTCCCTCTAGCATGAAATAATACTGCTCGCTCAAAGACTCCTCTTGCACAAGGCTTGCCAACTCCAAATTGGTCTCCTCTTTGAGCTCGCGAAAAGCGCTCTGCTGCGCTGTTTCATTCGGCTCTGCATGTCCTTTGGGGAATCCCCAGTATCCACTGCGGCGGTGCTGAATCAAAAACACTTCCCAACGCCCCCTCTCTTTGCGCAAAGGGATGACTCCAAAAGACTCTTCCTCTTTTTCCATCTCAACCAGCTCCGTAAGGGGCAAAAACAAGTGTCGAATTGTGTCCACCAAATCCAAATGAATTAGATAGAGCAACGTCTACGCGATGCGCAATGGCTTGGGTCGTAACTGCATCCACCGACTGGAGCAAAGGTTCTGGATTGTTTAGATTGACGGTAGGGTGGAGCTTGCCGGTACGAATCGCTTGAATCGTCGCGACCGCCTCAAGACCCCCTGCCGCCCCCAAGCAATGGCCGATCATCGATTTCGTCGCATTGACTTTGATCTTTTTCGCGTGCGGGCCAAACACTTTTTGGATCGCTTCAATTTCGCACAAATCCCCCGCCTGGGTCGAGGTAGCATGCGCATTGATGTAATTGACAGTCTCCTTGGCTATCCCTGCTGACGCCAAAGCCTCTTCCATACAGCGAGCAACCCCCTCGCCATCTTCCCTGGGGTTGGTCATGTGATATGCGTCACAATTGACTGCGCCCCCCAAATACTCGGCATAAATCGGAGCTTTGCGCTGCAGGGCGTGCTCCAGCGTTTCTAAAACCAAAACACCTGCCCCTTCCCCCATGACAAATCCATCTCGCTCCCGATCCCAGGGCCTCGATGCCATCGTACACCGCTCATTTTTTGTAGAAAGGGCGCCGATGGCCACAAACCCTGCCAGTCCAATGGGCGTAATGGGCGCTTCCGCTCCACCGCAAAGCATGAGATCTGCTTTGCCACTTTGGATTTGCTCTGCTGCCGCATGAATGCAAAAGTTAGAGGTAGCGCAGGCGGTTGAAATGGAAAAATTGGGCCCCTGAAATCCCAGGTCGATCGCGAGCAGCGCCCCACCCATATTGGTGATGATGTAGGGCACAAAAAACGGAGTGAGTCGTTTAAAACTTTTCGTTAAAATCGTCTCAACGCCATCGTAAAACATACTCATGCCACCCATGCCAGATCCGATGACGATCCCACATCTTTTTTTATCCAAAAGGGCTAATGAGTCGTTTGTTAAATGGGCATGCTCCAGCGCTTTTTTCCCACTGACCATGATATAGCGAATAAAAGGATCTACACGGCGCGCCTGTTTTTTGTCCATATAGCCCTCCGAATCGAAGTTGCGGATCACTCCTGCAAATCGCGTCGGATAATCGGCACAGGGAAAGCTATCGATCGGAACGATGCCGCTTTTGCCTGCGAGAAGTTCTTGGTAAAAATGATCGATATCGCTACCAAAACAAGAGACGATTCCCATTCCCGTAACGACGATGCGCTTTTTCCCCATGCAAAATCCTAAAGATTCGGTTTCAGTAGGGGCATCATATCAAAAATTAAACACAGAAACAAGGGCTAAGGCGTTGTCCAAAAATAACTCTAAAATTTATTATTAGACAGCGCCTAACCAATGACGGGCTTGGAGACATCAATATCTAAATCGACAATTTTGCTCTCGCTCCAAAGCTTCTCCAGAGCGTAGTGCTCCCGTAGCCCCGGACAAAACAGATGTACTACGATTGTGGAATAGTCCAAAACGACCCAATCGCCTACCTTAAGCCCCTCTACGTGCACCGGTTCTTCGCCTTTCTCCGCTAGCTCCTCGACAATGGCGCGCCCAATCGAAGAGACATGCCGATCTACATTCCCCTCAGCTATGATCAAAAAATCTGTAATGCTCGAAAGCCCCTGCACATCTAAAGCCAGGATGTTAAACCCTTTTTTGTCGTAAATGACTTGAGCTATGGCGTTAAGCGTCTCGAGAGAGGTTCTCTTCATATTTTTGTACAATAAAAATTTAGCCTGTTTTCTAAAAACAATTTTTTCTAGCCAATTATAACGCATCTTCGCACAAAAAGTCTATTCGTGATTGCAGAATCGATTCTGGATCACTTCAGCTATACACAAATGAGTTCAAAAGTTGGATTTTCGGCTGCGCCAAAGCGGCGCAATTTGCCTATCGTAAGTGACCCTATATTTTTAATATTGGGTCACTTACG
>JAKAFF010000103.1 GCA_021818045.1 bacterium | reverse complement strand
GACGTGTTCTCGTCTTGGGCGATGCGCAACAAGAGCATCCACATGTCAATCTTGTGAAAAGTTTGCGGAACATCCCTAAAAAGGAATATCTGCTCGTGCCTCAAATGAACGCGTATGAGTTGGCTCGTTGCCAAAAGATCGTCGTTCTCGACACAGCAGTGGATGAACTTCTCTCGATGTTAGGTGCGTCATGAAAAATCCATATGAAATTGTAAAAAATCGCCGCGTGACCGAAAAGGCTCGCGTGCTGGAAAATCTCGTGAATGCAAAGAGCAACCCCTCTTTGAGTCGCTGTCAATCTCCTAAGGCTGTCTTCGATGTGCATCCAAAGGCCAACAAGACAGAGATCGCTCATGCAATTGAAGAGATTTATAAAGAACAAAAAGTCAAAGTGGTCAAAGTAAACACCGTAACAGTCGGTCCTAAAAAGCGACGTGTACGAGGGTTTTCTGGAGAGACCGCAGGCTCTAAAAGGGCTGTTGTGACTTTTCGCCCTGGCGATCAAATTGAGACCCAAGTGTAAGGACGTAGAATATGCCAAAATTATTTCGACCCACAACTCCAGGACAAAGAAAGTTGGTGCTTCCTGTCCACTTGGAGCTGTCTCCTGGTGAAAAACCAGCGCCCAAATCGCTTCTTGTTCCTAAGAGACGAACCAATGGACGGAACCATCATGGCCATATCACCTGTAGGCACAGGGGTGGTGGGCATAAAAAGATGTTCCGCTTGATCGACTTTAAAAGAGATAAAGAAAATATCCCGGCAACTGTCGCCTCTGTTGAGTATGACCCCAACCGGTCTGCCTTGATTGCGCTTTTGCATTACAGAGATGGAGAAAAGCGTTACATCATAGCCCCTCAAGGGATTAAAGTGGGTGCTGTCGTCACTACAAGTGATGAACCTCCTTTTCAAGTTGGCTGCTGCATGCGCCTGAAGTTTATGCCTCTCGGTTCGATTATTCACAATATCGAGCTGCGACCTGGCAAAGGAGCGCAACTTGTGAGATCTGCAGGCCTGTCTGCGCAGCTACTTGCTCGCGCTAACGGATATGCGACCATCCGCATGCCCTCAGGGGAGGTGCGGCTCATTCACGAAGATTGCCGCGCGACTTTTGGAGCTGTTTCCAACGCTGAACACAATTTGCGAGTGATTGGGAAAGCGGGACGTTCTCGTTGGCTGGGAATACGGCCCACTGTTCGAGGTGTTGCGATGAACCCGGTAGATCACCCGCATGGGGGTGGTGAAGGACGCGGTAAGGGGAACCATCCGCAAACTCCTTGGGCGCAATTTACGAAGGGATTCCGTACCCGTTCGAATAAGAAAACCAGAAAATGGATTGTAAAAGAGCGAAGGTAATTTCATGGGAAGATCGCTGAAAAAAGGTCCCTTCGTCGACCATCATTTGATGGCGAAAGTGGATAAAAACAATAAAGAAGGCGCCAAGAAGGTCATCAAGACTTGGTCCAGACGCTCGATGATCGTGCCAGACATGATCGGTCATACGTTTGAAGTCCATAATGGCAAGAAATTTATCTCTGTATATGTGTCTGAGAACATGGTTGGCCATCGGTTGGGTGAATTTTCTCCCACGCGTACGTTCAAAGGACACCCCAAGAAGAGTGCGGCAGCAGCAAGCTCCGGCGCTTCATCAGGAGGAGGATAATCGATGGGATTGGCTAGATGTAAAACGAAGTTTGTGCGGATCTCTCCGCGCAAAGCCCGCTACGCTGCGGATTTGATTCGTGGATTGGATGTGGATCAGGCAACTTTGCAGCTTCTGCATTCCAAATTGAAAGGGGGGCGTTTAATTAAGAAGACATTGGATAGCGCAGTGGCAAACGCACTCACTCAGCTCGATGCGCGTCGCGAATCTTTGAGGGTGCTCGAAGTGCGCGTAGATCCAGGTCCAATCTTGAGACGAGCTAAAGCGAGGAGCCGTGGCTCTTCTGTTCCTGTGAATAAGCGGACGAGTCATTTTACAATCGTCCTCACAACTGAAGCTAAGGTGGAGAAATAAATGGGACAAAAAACATCACCGATTGGGTTCCGCCTCGTAAGACGTAAACGGTGGCTTTCCAACTGGTTTGCAAATAAGCAAGAATTTGGAAGTCAGATTGGCGAAGATAAGAAAATTCGCGCCTATTTGGCAACGAAGTCCGCTTGCCAAGGTGCATCGAAAATTCAGATTAAACGGATGAGCGGTAAGATTGAAGTGACAATCTTCACCTCTCGCCCTGGGCTTGTGATTGGGAAAAAGGGAGCAGAAATCGACATTCTCAAAAATGAGCTGAAACATTTGACCGGCAAAGAGGTTTGGATCGAAGTAGAGGAGATTAAAAGACCCGACTTAGATGCAAAGCTCGTAGCTGATGGAATCGCGAAACAACTAGAAAGACGCATCCCATTTCGCAGGATCTTGAAGAAAGCCATGCAAACCAGCATGGATGCAGGTGCTGCAGGGATCAAAGTACAAGTGTCTGGGCGTATTGGCGGCGCAGAGATCGCTCGCGTTGAGTGGTACAAAGAGGGACGTATTCCTTTGCATACACTCAGAGCGGACATTGATTATGCGCACGGTCGCGCAGAGACCACATATGGTTCGATCGGAGTAAAAGTGTGGATCAATAGAGGGGATGAGGTTATCGTGACGCCCAGACCACAACAAGCGGTAGGAGCGTAATATGGCCTTAATGCCGAAACGGACAAAATTCAGAAAGCAACAAAAAGGCAAAATGACCGGTCTGACTAAGGGCGGCGCATTTGTCGAGTTTGGAGATTACGGGATGCAATCCCTAGACCGCTGTTGGCTGACAGCGCAGCAGATCGAAGCTTGCCGGGTCACTATTTCCCGCACGTTTAGCCGTAAAGGGCAAGTATGGATCCGCGTTTTTCCAGATAAACCGGTGTCTAAAAAACCCGCCGAGACTCGTATGGGAACTGGAAAAGGGGCGCCCGACCACTATGTGGCGGTCGTACGACCTGGACGCGTGTTATTCGAAGTGGGTGGTGTGACAAGAGAAGAGGCGCAGCAAGCGTTTCGGTTGGCAGCAGCAAAATTGCCGGTTCGCACCCGATTAGTCAACCGATTGGAGAGGGTATAACTTATGGCGAAGAAAAAACAAAAAGAGGCCGCGGAGCTCTCTGTTCGGGAGATGGAGGCGGAAGTATACGGCCTCAAGCGAGAAATTTTTCTGTTGCGCAATGAGCTTGCGACACAGCGGAAATTGGAAAAGCCTCATCTACTGCGGGCAAAACGCAAGAATGTGGCGCGTTTGCTCACACGCATGACTCACAAACAAAAAGAGGCTGTATGACCGACACACGCGGAAGTCGCAAAGAAAACATTGGCGTTGTCATCTCCAACAAGATGGACAAAACAGTCGTAGTAAAAGTAACGCGCAAGATGAGACATGAAAAATATGGCAAAGTCATCGAGCGCTCTCAAAAATATTATGCCCAAGACGATAGTAATGCACTGGAATTGGGTCAAAAGGTCCGGATTATGGAAACCCGGCCCCTTTCAAAATTGAAACGTTGGCGCGTAGTTGAGGTAGTATGATTCAACAAGAAACAGATCTGGAAGTGGCCGACAATACAGGGGCAAAGCGCGTCCGATGCTTTAAGGTTCTAAAAGGATCCAGAAGACGCTATGCTCGCGTTGGCGATATTATTGTGTGCTCTGTTAAAGAGGCCGATCCGAAAGGCGCGGTGAAAAAAGGGGAAGTCGTCAAAGCAGTTATTGTACGCACGAAGAGCTACATCAGAAGAGCAGACGGCTCTTTCCTCCGTTTTTATGACAATAGCTGCGTGATTATAGATGATAAGAATAACCCCAAAGGAACCCGTATATTTGGACCTGTAGCACGCGAAGTTCGCGACGTGGGGTTTGTGAAAATCAGTTCCCTAGCACCAGAGGTAATTTAATATGAGCAAAACCGTAAAAAGAGGCGATCGCGTTTTAGTGATTGCAGGCAATGACAAGGGAAAGTCTGGTGAAGTGCTGTCTCGTAAGGGAGAGGACCGGGTTTTGGTGCAAGGCATCAACGTGCGCAAAAAGCATTTGCGGCCCACGCAGCAGACTCAAGGTAGGGGCAGAGTCGTCGAAATGGAGATACCTATTCACATCTCCAATGTATGTCTTTGCGACCAAGATGGGAAACGGATCAAAGTGAAAGAGAAACAGGCTCGTTCAGCCAAGGTGAAAAATGTCTAGGCTCTATAAAAAGTTCAAAGAAGAGATTGTGTCAGAGCAAAAGTTGCGCCATCCCGAAAAAGGCGTGATGCAACTGCCTGTGATGAAGAAGATTGTCATCAGCATGGGGCTTGGCGAAGCATTAAAAGATAAAAATGCCTTGTCAGAGCACAGTGAAGAGTTGGCTCTGCTCTCCGGACAGCGCCCAGTCACCACACGTGCCAAGAAGGCGATATCTAACTTTAAGTTGCGAGAAGATCAACCAGTTGGCATCAGAGTTACGCTGCGCGGCAAAAGAATGTATGATTTTTTTGATCGTTTTTGTAACATTGTAGCACCACGCATACGCGACTTTAGAGGATTTGAAAAGAAGTGCGACGGGAGAGGGAATTACAACTTTGGCGTTACAGACCAACAAATCTTCCCAGAAGTCGACCCCAACAAGATTAAAAGAACCCAGGGGATGAATATCACAGTTGTGACTACGGCACAAAATGATGATGACTGTGTAGAATTATTGACCCTTTTGGGCTTCCCATTTAAGTGAGAGAGAAATTGTATGGCATTTAATGACCCCATCGCAGAGCTGCTGACCAAAGTGCGCAATGCTAAATCGGCTCAGCATCGCTATGTCGATGTAATTTACAGTAAAATGAAAGTCAAGATTTTAGACATCTTGAAACACCATGGGTTTATTGAAAACTTTTTGGTCAACGAAGAGCAGCATAAGATGCGTATCTTTCTCCGATACAACAAACACCGCGAATCGGTGATTCATGGGCTTGTTCGGGAGTCAAAATGTGGACTGAGACGATACATTGGTTGTAGTCGCATCCCTCGAGTATTCAATGGGATGGGTATAGCGATTCTGTCCACTCCGAAAGGCGTGGTTGATGGGGAAACAGCGCGCAATTTGAAAGTGGGCGGAGAGCTCCTCTGCACCGTTTGGTAAGGAGAGGAGAGGACTATGTCAAGACTTGGAAAAACACCAATCTCTATTCCACAAGGCGTGGAAGTAAAGGCAACCAAAGAAGGCCTAATCACCTTTAAGGGGCCGAAAGGAACGCTGGAACTAAAGCTTCCTCACGGATTGCACCTTAAGATCGATGGTTCCGTGCTCATGTTGGAGCGCGATGAGAAATTGGTTCCCAAAAAGGCGGTACATGGATTGTATCGTTCTTTGGTGAAAAATAATGTGGAAGGCGTTTTTGAAGGGTTTGAGGTAAAACTTACTCTGATTGGCGTTGGTTACCGTGCGAACGTTGCAGGATCTAAGCTCGAATTGCAGCTTGGCTATTCTCATCCTACCGCGCTCATCATCCCTAAAACGATTCAAATAGCCGTAGATAAAGGGACTGCGATCAGCGTAAAAGGGGCCGACAAAAAAGAGGTGGGGCAATTTGCGGCAACCATTAGAGGAATGAAACCCCCAGAACCCTATAAAGGCAAAGGGATTCGTTACGAAAACGAATACGTCAGGAAAAAAGACGGAAAAGCAGCTAAAGGGAAAGCATAA